>NZ_BCAK01000008.1:0-149653 GCF_001293905.1 Brachybacterium sp. SW0106-09 | reverse complement strand
ATTCATGGCAAAATGGTATGCCAGAAGTCAGAGAGTGAACGCTGGATGGACGAGTATTCTCGGGTTGAGGATCCGTCTCGAAATCGTTCCCACGATGATGAAAGGTGATCCCCGAGTGATCAGTGGGTGCTAGGAGGGTGTTTTGATGGCAAAGATGGACCATCCGTTCTATCGTGCCGAGGAGGTGTCGTATCAGGACTTTGAGGAGTGGTTTGAGGGATTTAGTGCTATAGATTGGCAGGATCGGCGCTGGAGGAGGGCGCTCGCCGGGGCTCTTCGAAATCCGTCGCCGGAAGATCGGGTCGCCATTGCAAGCCTTCTTCTTGATCATGGTTCAGACCCGTCGGTAGTGATTGATGATGACAACATCAATGTGCTGCACGTACTTTTTTCCGGTCTCGCTGATGAACATGACTTTGAGCTCGAGGCGCCACTCTTGAGGCGCCTTTTGGATGGAGGGGCTGATATAAATCTCCGATCTCCCCGTTTCGGGTATCCGCTGGAGGCGCTCTCCTGGATGGCGGCAACCGATGATGATCTTCAGCCGTTCTATGATGTTGTTTTCGCGCGGCCGGATATAGACATGTCCGCTATCATTAACAAGCATGGGTCGACGCTCGGCGAACTGCTCATAAGTACAACCCGGCCCGACATGACGAGGCGGGCTGAGGAGTACATGGAACGAACCGAAGGGAGGAACGAGTGATGAGTGAGTCGATGGAGTTCATTCCGAAGGCCGGGGCGTGCCTGGCGACGCTGAACGTGCTGGAGGGGCGTGGGAAGGTGCGGTGGATGGTGCGTCGTCCGTCGCAGGCGCCGGCGGACAACGGGTGGCAGGTCATGAGCCACATCGATGAGTCCGACTACCTCAACGACACGTCGAACTGGCGGATCGTGGACTTCAACGAGCTGTGCGCGATCGAGCCGGCGCTGATCGGGATCTGGGACCTCCCGGTCGGTTCGGACCTGCAGCTGGTGCGGGACGAGACGGGCCTGCACATCGTCGACACCCCCACCGGGCGGGAGATCTCGCGGGAGGAGCTCTTCGTCCCGCCGCAGTTCCGCGGCCAGTAGCCTCACCGCATGGCATCCCGCACCCGTCGACCGGCGTCCCCTGCCCTCACCGGCACCGCACTCGTGGAGACGCTGCTCGGCGGCTGGCGGGCGCTGTCCCGCCTCGAGGTGGACGGCTTCGCGCTCCAGCGCTCCCGCGGCGTCACCCGCCGCGCGAACAGCGCCGTCCCGATCGACCCGCCGACGGACCCCGACTCCCTCGACGCTGCGCTGACGAGGATCGAGGGACTGCTCGGCGCCGCGGGGGAGAGCCCCACGTTCCGCCTCTTCTCCGCCGACGGCCTCGACCACGAACCCGTCCGCGCGGCTCTCGAGCAGCGCGGCTATGCAGCCGGACCACCTGTCCATGTCCTGCTCCGCCCGCTCGCCGATCTCCGCGCCGCCCCAGATCCGCGGGCCGCGATCACCGTTGGCGCCCCGCCCGAGGACTGGCTCGAGGCGTCCTGGCGCCTCGCCCCGCGCCCCGAGGAAGGCGCTCGCAAGACGCTGCGCGACCTCATGGCCGGCACCCCCGGCGTCTACCTCGCCCTTACCGACACTGCCTCGAACTCCCGCGAGTCCGTCGCTGTCGGCCGTGCCGCGCTCGTCCCGCACCGCCGCCGCACGATCGCCGTGCTCGACCAGATCGCCGTGGACCCGGGCCGCCGACGGGAGGGGCTCGGGCGGGCCGTCGTGCGCTCCCTGCTCTCCCTCGCCGCCGTCCAGGGCGCGGACTTCGCCCTGCTCGAGGTCGAGACCGGGAACACCGCCGCCCGCGCCCTGTACCGCGGCGAGAAGTTCGCGCCGGTGGGCGAGTACCGCTATCTCACCCGGCCCTGAGTCGGCCCGACGCCGCGCCGCACCCGCGCGAGAGCGGCACCCCTGCGCGGCCGTCGAACCGGAGCGCGCACCCGTCCTAGACTGTCCCCATGCCTTCGATCGGACGAGATGACGTCGCACGCCTCGCCGACCTCGCACGGATCCAGCTCACCGAGGAGGAGATCACCCGCTTCGCCGGTGAGTTCGACTCCATCATGGACGCTGTCGCCTCCGTCTCCGAGGTCGCCTCCGAGGACGTCCCCGCGACCTCCCACCCCATTGCCATGACGAACGTCTTCCGCGAGGACGTCGTGACCGAGACCCTCACGCAGGAGGAGGCGCTGGCCGGCGCCCCCGATGCGCAGGACGGCCGCTTCGCCGTCCCGCAGATCCTGGGCGAAGAATGACGAGTGTGAGGAGACCGATGCTTTCCCCCGACATGATCCGCCGCAGCGCCGCCGCCCAGGCCGCCGCGCTGCAGGCCGGTGAGACCTCCTCCGAGGAGCTCACCCGCGCCCACCTCGACCGCATCGCGGCCGTCGACGGCGACCTGAACGCCTTCCTCCACGTCAACGAGGAGGAGGCCCTGGCCACCGCGCGCGAGGTCGACTCCCGCCGCGAGGCCGGCGAGGAGCTGCACCCCCTCGCGGGCGTGCCGATCGCCGTCAAGGACGTCCTGGTCACCAAGGGCCAGCCCACCACCGCCGGCTCCAAGATCCTCGAGGGCTGGGTCCCGCCGTACGACGCGACCCTCGTCGAGAAGCTCCGCGCTGCGGGCCTGCCGATCCTCGGCAAGACCAACATGGACGAGTTCGCGATGGGGTCCTCCACCGAGACCAGCGCCTACGGCCCCACCCGCAACCCCTGGGACCCGGGCCGCATTCCCGGCGGCTCGGGCGGCGGCTCCGCCGCCGCCGTCGGCGCCTTCGAGGCCCCGCTCGCGATCGGCACCGACACCGGCGGCTCCATCCGCCAGCCCGGCGCCGTTACCGGCACCGTGGGCGTCAAGCCCACCTACGGCTCCGTCTCCCGCTACGGCCTGATCGCCATGGCCAGCTCCCTGGACCAGGCCGGGCCCGTCACCCGCACCGTCGAGGACTCGGCGCTGCTGCACGAGCTGATCGCCGGGCACGACCTGCGCGACTCGACCTCGCTGCCGGACCCCGTCGGCGCCTACGCCGAGGCGGCCCGCAAGCGCGACGTGAAGGGCCTGCGCATCGGCGTGATCGAGGAGCTCGAGGGCGAGGGCTTCGCCCCCGAGGTCCGGGCCCGCTTCACCGAGTCCCTCGACCAGCTCGAGCGCGCCGGCGCCGAGATCGTCCGGGTCTCCTGCCCGAACTTCGAGTACGCGCTCGGCGCCTACTACCTGATCATGCCCTCGGAGGCCTCCTCGAACCTCGCCAAGTTCGACGGCATGCGCTTCGGCCTGCGGGTGATCCCCGAGGACCACCCCACTGCGGAGAACGTCATGAAGGCGACTCGCGGCGCCGGCTTCGGCGACGAGGTCAAGCGCCGCATCCTGCTGGGCACCTACGCGCTGTCGGCCGGTTACTACGACGCCTACTACGGCAGCGCCCAGAAGGTCCGCACCCTCGTCCAGCGCGACTTCGCCGCCGCCTTCGAGAAGGTCGACGTGCTCGCCTCGCCGACCTCGCCGACCGTCGCCTTCCGCCTCGGCGAGATGATCGACGACCCCACCGCGATGTACATGAACGACATCGCCACCATTCCCGCCAACCTCGCCGGCACCCCGGGCATCTCCCTGCCCTCGGGTCTCGCCGAGGACGGCCTGCCCGCCGGCATCCAGTTCCTCGCCCCGGCCCGCGCCGACGAGCGCCTGTACCAGGTGGGCGGCGCCCTCGAGGCGCTGCTCGAGGACTCCTGGGGCGGACCGCTGCTGGCCAAGGCTCCCGAGCTCGCAGGAGGCGCAGCCCGATGACCACCACCGACATCACCCCCGTCGACTTCGACGAGGCGATCGACCGCTACGACCCGGTCCTCGGCATCGAGGTCCACGTCGAGCTGGGCACCGCGACCAAGATGTTCGACGGCGCGCCGAACATCTTCGCCGCCGAGCCGAACACCGCGATCACCCCCACCTCGCTGGGCCTGCCCGGCTCTCTGCCGGTCGTGAACGCGAAGGCCGTCGAGTACGCGATCCGGATCGGCCTGGCGCTGAACTGCTCCATCGCCGAGACCTGTCGCTTCGCGCGCAAGCAGTACTTCTACCCGGACCTCACCAAGAACTTCCAGACCTCGCAGTACGACGAGCCCATCGCCTTCGACGGCTGGGTCGACGTCGAGCTCGAGGACGGGGAGATCGTGCGCGTCGAGATCGAGCGCGCCCACATGGAGGAGGACGCGGGCAAGAACACCCACGTCGGCGGCGCGACCGGCCGCATCCACGGCGCGACCCACTCCCAGGTGGACTACAACCGCGCCGGCGTGCCGCTGGTCGAGATCGTCACCAAGCCGATCCCGGACACCAAGGGCCGCGCCCCCGAGGTCGCCGCCGCCTATGTCCGCACCCTGCGCGACATCTTCCGGGCGCTGGACGTCTCCGAGGCGCGGATGGAGCGCGGCAACGTCCGCGCCGACGTCAACGTCTCGCTGCGCACGGATCCGAGCGCCCCGCTCGGCACCCGCACCGAGACCAAGAACGTCAACTCCTTCCGCTCCATCGAGCGGACCGTGCGTTTCGAGATCTCCCGTCAGGCCGGGCTGCTCGACGCCGGCGAGTCGATCGTCCAGGAGACCCGCCACTTCCACGAGGACACCGGCGGCACCTCCTCGGGCCGCCCGAAGTCCGACGCGGAGGACTACCGCTACTTCCCCGAGCCGGACCTGGTGCCCGTCGCGCCGAGCCGCGAGTGGGTCGAGGAGATCCGCGCCGCGCTGCCCGAGCTGCCCGCCGCCCGCCGGCGCCGCCTGCTGGGGGAGTGGGGCTTCACCGACCTCGAGATGCGCGACGTCATCAACGCAGGCGCCCTGGACCTCATCGAGCAGACCGTCACCGCCGGCGCCTCCGCCCAGTCCGCCCGCAAGTGGTGGATGGGCGAGCTCGCCCGCGTGGCGAAGGACCGCGACGTCGAGATCGAGGACCTTGAGATCACCCCGGCGCAGGTCGCCGAGCTGCAGGGCCTGGTCGACGGGAAGAAGATCAACGACAAGATCGCCAAGCAGGTGCTGGTGAAGGTGCTCGACGGCAACGGCGACCCCGCCGCGATCGTCGAGGCCGAGGGCCTGGCCGTCGTCTCCGACGACTCCGTGCTCACCACCGCCGTGGACCAGGCGATCGCCGACAACCCCGACGTCGTCGCGAAGATCCAGGGCGGCAAGGTCCAGGCGATCGGCGCCCTGATCGGCCCGATCATGAAGGCCACCCGCGGCCAGGCCGACGCCGGCCGCGTCCGCGAGATCATCATGGAGAAGCTCGGCGTCAGCTGAGCCCTCGCCGCACAGCGCACGAAGGACGGGCCGCCCCGCACAGGGGCGGCCCGTCCTCTCTGCGCATGGCCCGAGGGCGTCCGCGCGGACGCGGACCGCCGCCGCGCTGCGGACCTTCGCGCCGCCGCCCTGATGTGAGTGTCTCCACGGGGCAGGTCAAGAACGGGTAAAGAATCTGCGAGCCGGATTGTCGGACAAGCACGCCGAGGTGACGAGCGAAAGCCCATGTCATGTACAGGTTCCGTTCAGTGGGAGGTGCGCGGCGTGCGGCGGAGCGCGCAGGTTACCCCTGGGTACAGTCATTCGTTGTCCGCTGTGCCGCCTCCCTGCTCGGTGACCGGCGCCCTGCGGGCCCCGAGTCCCCGACCCGGCGGATCCCCGCCGAAGGAGTGCCCCCTCAGATGCCTGGAATAGACGCGGCCGTCGAGACGATCTTCGGCCCCATCGCCGCCTTCCTCAGCGCCGTCGTGTTCTACGAGGCCCCGATCTTCGGCGGCGTGCCGATCATCGTCGTCTGGCTCATGGCCGCCGCGATCTTCCTGACCGTCTGGCTGCGCTTCCAGCCGATCACCGGGCTCAAGCACTCGATCCAGGTGATCCGGGGTCGGTACACCGCCAAGACCGATCCCGGCGAGGTCTCCAGCTTCCAGGCCCTCGCCACCGAGCTCTCCGGCACCGTCGGCCTCGGCAACATCGCCGGCGTCGCGGTCGCGATCGCGGCCGGCGGCCCCGGCGCGGCGCTCTGGATCGCGATCTTCGGCTTCTTCGCCATGAGCGTGAAGATGGCCGAGGCGACCCTCGGGGTCATGTACCGCAAGGTCAACGCCGACGGCACCACCGAGGGCGGCCCCATGTACTACCTGCGCGACGGCCTCGCGCAGATCGGCCGCAGGCGCCTGGGCCGCGTGCTCGCCGTGCTGTACGCGATCTTCACCCTCGTCGGCGTGTTCGGCGCAGGCAACCTCTTCCAGTCCAACCAGGTCGCCGCGATCGTCGCCTCCTCCACCGGCAGCGAGTTCCTCGCGGGCAACCAGTGGCTGATCGGCGCAGTCATGGCCGCGCTCACCGCGATCGTGATCCTCGGCGGCGTCACGAAGATCGCCCGCTGGACCTCTGCGATCACCCCCGCGATGGCCGTGCTCTACGTGCTCTGCGCGCTCACCATCATCCTGGTGAACATCGAGGCGCTGCCCGCGGCGGTCGCCACGATCTTCACCAGCGCCTTCACGGCCGGCGGCGTCACCGGCGGCATCATCGGCGTGGCCGTCATCGGCATCCAGCGCGCGCTGTTCTCCAACGCCGCGGGCGTCGGCTCCGCGGCAATGGCCCACAGCGCCTCGAAGACGAAGGAGCCCGCCACCGAGGGCTTCACCGCCCTGTGGGAGCCGCTCGTCGACTCCATCGGCGTGTGCATGCTGACCGCCATCGCGGTCGTCATCACCGGTGTCTACCAGGGCGGCGGGGAGGACGGCGTGGCGCTGACCGCGGCCGCCTTCGGAACCGTCGCGGGCTGGTTCCCCTACCTCCTCACCGTCGCCGTCGCCCTGTTCGGCTTCTCGACCGTCCTGGCCTACGCCTACTACGGCGAGCTCAGCGCCAAGTTCCTCTTCGGCAGCTCCGCGCTGGTGCAGAACGCCTTCCGCATCGCCTGGGTGCTCGCCGTGATCGTCGGCGCCGCGATCTCGCTGGACTCCGTGATCGCCTTCTCCGACGCGATGTTCTTCCTCATGTCGGTCCCGAACCTGCTGGGCATCTACTTCCTCGCCCGTGTGCTGCGCCTGGAGATCCTGCGCCACCGCTACCGAGTGAGCGTCGGCGCCCTCTCCGAGGTCGAGCCGGACCTCCAGGTGGGCATGGGCTCCCACGAGCCCACGGCGGAGCAGGTCGCCGCCGAGGAGCACCGCACCCTGACCGAGGAGCTGCGCCTGGCCGACCTCCACCGCCAGCTCGCCGAGGACCCCGACTTCCCGGTCCGCGCCGACCACCACGACGACGACCTCGCCTCGCCGATGGGGGAGACGGACTACGACGACTGGGGCCAGGATCCCGAGCACGGGGGCGACGCCGACCCGCAGGCGGAGCGCAGCTCTGCCGGGGTCTGACCCCGCACCCGTCCTGCAAGACAGGGGCCGTTCCGGACGCACCGGGGCGGCCCCTCGTCATGAGCACGGCTGACGGACATCCGTCCATCACGGGACCCATCGGATAAGCACCTCCGCGAGCCCGTGTCCACGGCTTTTGCCCGATCCGGCACCGTCGTGGCGCTTCTCATCCGGGCGGCTCCAGGGTTTGCGAAACGACACGTTTGCGTATTCAGGGTAGGCAACCCTTACCCCGGCGGGTCCGGATGGCCCGCCGCCCCAGGAGGTCCTCCCCATGGCTTCACTCGCAACGCGACCGGCAGCCTCGGCCCCCGACGGGACCGCCGCCGCGGAGACCGGACTGCTCACCGCCCGCACCGCCGACGCCTACCAGGACCTGCTCGACCAGGTCACCCGCGACGTCGCCGAGCGGCTCCGCACGGTGCGCGCCCCCTCCGTCGGCCCCGACCGCCGGCGGCTCGAGCAGCTCGTGGAGGGCGTCGACCTCGACGGACCCGGCGTGGGGGACACCGCCGCCCTGACCGAGGCCGACTCCCTCTATGCGGGCAACGCCGTCTGGTTCCACCACCCCTCCTATCTCGCGCACCTCAACTGCCCCGTCGTGCTGCCCGCCGTCGCCGCCGAGGCGATGCTCGCCGCGATCAACACCTCCGTGGACACCTACGACCAGTCCCTGGTCGCGACCCTGATGGAGCAGCGCCTGGTGCGCTGGACCGCCGAGCGGATCGGCTTCACCGCCGGCGACGGCGTGTTCACCTCCGGCGGCACCCAGTCCAACCTCCAGGCCCTCTTCCTCGCCCGCTCCCGCGCCGAGCGCGCCGCGGACGAGGACCGCGCCGCCCTGCTGCCCCGCCTGCGGGTCCTCGCCACCGAGGCCGCCCACTTCTCCGTCACCCGCTCCGCGCGCCTGCTCGGCCTCAGCGAGAACGCCGTCGTCGCCGTCCCCGCCGACGCCGCCGGACGCATGGACGCAGCCGCGCTGCGCGAGGCGCTCACCGCCCTCGCGGCGGCGGGCGCGCTGCCCATGGCGATCGTCGCGACCGCCGGCACCACCGACCGCGGCCTCATCGACCCGCTGCCCGAGATCGCCCAGGCCACCCGTGCCCACGGCGCCTGGCTCCACGTCGATGCCGCCTACGGCGGAGGCCTGCTCCTCTCCCGCACCCGCCGCCACCTCCTGGACGGCATCGAGCACGCCGACTCCGTCACCGTCGACTACCACAAGACCTGCTTCCAGCCCGTCTCCTCGAGCGCCCTGATCGTGCGCGAGCGCGCGGACCTCGCCGCGACCGCGCACCACGCCGACTACCTCAACCCCGCCGCCGAGGCCGCCTCCGAGGACGCCGAGCCCAACCAGGTCGACAAGTCCCTCCAGACCACGCGGCGCTTCGACGCGCTGAAGCTGTGGACCACGCTCCGCTCCCTCGGACCGGACGCGATCGGGGACATGGTCGACGCCTGCTGCGACCTCGCCGCCGAGGTGCGCGAGCTGCTCGCAGAGGACCCCGACCTGCACGTGCTCGGCACCACCGACCTCTCCACCGTCCTCTTCCGCTTCCGCCCCGCAGGGCTCGACGACGCCCGCACCGACGCCCTGCAGCCCCTGATCCGTCGGATCCTGTTCCACTCCGGCCGCGCCATGGTCGCCCGCACCACCATCGACGGCACCCCCTGGCTGAAACTCACCCTCCTGAACCCCGAGACCACGCTGCTGGACGTCGCCGCCGTGCTCGACCTCGTCCGCGCGACCGGCCGCGGCCTGCTGGCCGGCAGCCGCCTCGCCGCCCCGGAGGAGACCCGATGACCACCCCCGCCCCGCAGCACGTCCACGACCTCGTCGGCATCGGCCTCGGCCCCTTCGGCCTGGGCCTCGCCGCGCTCGCCGACCCCCTCGACGACCTCGACGCCGTCTTCGTCGACCAGACGGACGGCTTCTCCTGGCACCCCGGCATGATGCTCGAGGGCACCACCCTGCAGGTCCCCTTCCTCGCCGATCTGGTGACCATGGCGGACCCGACCTCGCCCTACTCCTTCCTCGCCTTCCTCAAGGCCACCGGGCGCCTCTACTCCTTCTACATCCGCGAGTCCTTCGCCCCGCTGCGCAGCGAGTACGACGCCTACTGCCGCTGGGTCGCGGAGCGGCTGGAGAGCCTGCGCTGGCGCCGCCGCGCCCTCGCGATCGAGGAGGAGGACGACCACCTGCTGGTCACCCTCGCCGTGCTCGACGCCCAGGGCGCGACCACGCGCTTCGAGCAGCTGCGAACCCGCCACGTCGCGCTCTGCCTCGGCACCGCCCCGCACCTCCCGCCCTCGCTCGAGACGCTCGCCGCGACAGGCGGCCCCGCGGCGGTCCTGCACAGCGCCGACTACCTCGACCACAAGCCGCAGCTGCTGGAGGCGGGCTCCGTCACCGTCGTGGGCAGCGGCCAGTCCGCCGCCGAGGTCTACCGCGACCTGCTCGCCGCTGCCGCCCCGCGCGGCACCAGGGTGGACTGGGTGACCCGCTCGGAGCGGTTCTTCCCGATGGAGTACACCAAGCTCACCCTCGAGATGACCTCCCCGGAGTACACCGACCTGCACCGGGCGCTGCCCGAGGACGTCCGCGACGGTCTCTCCCGCACCCAGCGCGCCCTGCACAAGGGAATCAGCGCGGACCTGATCGACGAGATCCACGAGCTGCTCTACTGCCTCACCGCCGGCGGGCGCGAGCTCCCCTCGCGCCTGCTCACCGCCACAGCCGTCACCGGCGCCCGCACGAACGGCGACGAGATCGTCCTGGACCTCGCCCACTCCCTCACGGGGGAGACGGCCGAGCACCGCACCGGCGCCGTGGTCGCCGCGACCGGCTACCGCCCCCGCGACGCCGATCTCCTCGCCCCGCTCGGCGACCGGGTCCGACGGGACGCATCGGGCCGCCTCGACGTCGCCCGCGACTACACGGTCGACGACGCCGGCCGGCTCCACGTGCTCGGCACCGAGGAGCACACCCACGGCGTCACCGCCCCCGACCTCGGCTTCGGCGCTTGGCGCGCCTCCGTGGTGCTCGCCGCCGTGCTGGGCCGCGAGCCCTACCCGATCGAACGAGCGATCGCCTTCCAGACCTTCGGCCTGCCGGCCGCGCACTGACCGCCGGCCGCGCACAGACCAGGAGAACCACGATGGACCTGACCTTCACCCCGCTGGACCCCGCCGCCCACGCCGAGCTGCTGCACGGCTGGCTCACCACCGACCGCGCCCGCTTCTGGGGCATGACCGCGCACAGCCCCGCCCAGGTGCGCGCCTACCTCGACAGCGTCGACGCCTCCGAGCACGAGCAGGGCTGGATCGGCGCCCGCGACGGGACCCCGCTCGTCTACGTCGAGACCTACGACCCCGCGCAGCTGCTGCCGGACGGGCTGCTCGCCCCTGAGCCCGGCGACCTCGGCATGCACCTGTTGATCGCCCCGCCCGCCGGGGAGCCTGCGCACGGGCTCACCGCCGCTGTGATGGGGGAGGTGGTCTCCTGGTGCCTGCACGAGCGAGGCGCCGCCCGAGTGGTCGTCGAGCCCGACGAGCGCAACCGCGCCGTGCTCGCCAAGAACGCCGCCGCCGGCTTCCGGGTGCTGCAGCACGTGGAGATCCCCGACGGCGAGGGCACCAAGCGCGCCGCGCTCAGCGTCTGCACCCAAGCCGACTTCGCCGCCTCGCCCCTCGGCCCCGGCACCACGTCCACCGCCCATCTCCGCCCCGACATCGCCGAGCAGGCCCACCGTCACCTGATCGCCAAGGCGCTCGCCGAGCTCTCCCACGAGCGCGTCCTCGCCCCCGAGCGGCGCGGCGAGGGGGCCTGGGAGCTCGCCGTCCCCGGCGCCGATATCCGCTACCGCTTCACCGCCCGGGTGCTGCCGCTCGAGCACTGGCTCGTCGACCCCGCCTCGATCACCCGCGTCGAGGACGGCACGCCCACCCCGCTGGACGTGCAGGTCCTCGTCGCCGAGCTGCAGGACCTCCTCGGCATCCCGGACGATCTCCTGTCCACCTATCTCGAGGAGCTCGCCTCCACCCTCGCGGCCCGCTGCGCGACCCTCGATGCGGCGAGCCGCCGCGAGCGGCCGTCGGCCGAGAAGCTTCTGGACGCGGACCTCCCACGGATCGAGGCGGCGATGACCGAGGGGCACCCGGGCTTCCTCGCGGGCAACGGCCGCATCGGCTTCTCCCTGCCCGACTACCGCGCCTTTGCCCCCGAGCAGGGCCGCACCACCCGCCTGGAATGGGTCGCGGTGCGGCGCGAGCACGGCCACCTCGCCCTCGGCGAGGGCCTCACCGAGGAGGACCACGCCGCGTGGTCGCTGTCGGCGGAGGAGCGCGCAGCCTTCACCGCACGGCTCACGGATCGCGGCCTCGACCCCACGGACTACTACCTGATGCCGCTGCACCCCTGGCAGGCGGCGCACCGCCTGCCGATCACCTTCGCGGCCGACATCGCCCGCGGAGACCTCGTCCCCCTCGGGGCGGGAGGCGACGAGATGCAGCCCCAGCAGTCCCTGCGCACCTTCTTCAACCGCACCCGCGAGGGCGCCCCCTATGTCAAGGTCGCCCTCGCGATCCAGAACATGGGCTTCCTGCGCGGCCTGTCCCCGCACTACATGCGCGACACCCCCGCCATCAACGATTGGCTCGCCGCACTCGTCGCCGGCGATGCGGAGTTCTCGGACCAGGGCTTCCGCGTGCTGCGCGAGCGCGCCGCGATCGGGTACACGGGCGACGCCTACCACCGCACCCGCACCACGAACCCGCACCGCAAGATGCTCGCCGCGCTCTGGCGCGAGAACCCGGTCGCGCAGCTCGCACCGGGGGAGCGGGCCTTCACCATGGCGGCGCTCCTGCACCGCGACCACGAGGGCCGCTCCGTCGCCGCGGCGATGCAGCGCGCCTCGGGACTGCCGCCCGAGCAGTGGCTCGCCGGATACCTCCGCGCGTACCTGCGCCCGCTCGTCCACCTGCTCCTCGCCCACGACGTGGTGGTCATGCCGCACGGCGAGAACCTCATCCTGCGCGTGCGGGACCAGCAGGTGATCGGCGCCTTCTACAAGGACATCGGCGAGGAGATGGCCGTGGTGGGGCACCGCCCGCTGCCTGAGGGCATGGAGCGGGTGCGGGCCGTGGTGCCGGGGGAGGACAAGGCGCTGTCGATCTTCACCGACGTCTTCGACGGGGTGCTGCGGCACCTGTCCGGCATCCTCGACGCCGACGGGATCCTGCCCGCCGACCGCTTCTGGCACCATGTCGCGGAGGTGCTCGACGAGTACGAGGCCGAGCACCCGGACCTCGCCCGCGGCCTCGCGGGCGACGTGGACCTGCGCACCGAATCCTTCGCCCACTCGTGCCTGAACCGGCTGCAGCTGCGCAACACCCTGCAGATGGTGGACCTCGGCGACCAGGCCTCCTCGCTGCTATTCGCCGGGCGGATGGACAATCCCGTCGCCCGGGTCGGCGTCCTGATCTGACGAGCCGCCCTCCGAGGTCAGCGGGACGTGCGCGCAGCGGCGACGACCACGTCCGTGCCCTCCGGGGAGATGAGCACCGTGTACGTGGCGGAGGGATCCGAGGGGTTGGAACCGGTGATGTACCGGGCTCCCTTCCGGACCTCCTCGGGCGTGAAGCGCTGGGAGATCGTCCCGCCGTCCTGGCTCACAGGAAGCCCCTCAGAACCGTTGAAGGAGCCCGCCACCCAGCTCGTGACCTCCTCGACGGGTGCTGTGAACGAGACGCGCACGCTCCACTCGTCCAGGTCGGAGACGGTGATGCCCTTGGAGACGGAGAGCTCCGCCTCGGGCGCGGGAATGCCGACGGCGGCCAGGGCCTCCTCGGCGGTGGGGGTGTCGTCGGTCATCGGTGTGCTCTCCTCGGGGGTGCGGGTGTTGTCGCATCCGGTGCCGACCAGCAGGAGCGTCGTCGTCCCGACGACGGCGGCGCGGAGGGCGTCCCTGCGTGGTGGCGAGATCGCGTCGGTCATGGTCCAGTCGTCCGCCTCTCGGAGGTCCCGTGGAGCAGGAACTCCTTCGCCAAGCCTGCCCGATGCAGCTCCGCCAGCTGCTCGTCGGAGATCGTGGGATCGACGGGGCCGGGCAGATCAATCGTCGTGCTCTTGCTGCCGTCCCAGTTGTACTGGTCACGATAGTTCAGAGTGGTGTTCATCTCGTACCTCCACTCAGGATTGGTCGCATCCGGTGGATACACCGTGACCTGTCCGTTCATCGAATAGTTCCCGGACCCCGTTGCGTAGTACCAGTTGTCGCTCGAGGCCGTAGTGCCGGGCCAGCCGGTCTGAACCGGGAACGTCACCGGACCATCGGCGCCCGACTGCTGTGCACGTTCCAATGCGAGCTGACCGATGTCTCGCTCGCGGGTTTCGATCTGTGACCGGATATCCGGTTCGTCCGCGAGGAACGCCTCGAGGTCCATCTCCTTGTCCGCCCCCGAGTTTCCGAGGAAGTGCAACAGGTTCTCCGAGGCGTCGGGCCACAGCACCGACATGAGCGAAGCCATCTGCGTCGCCGCCTCATGGTTGGCCTGATCGCCGAGAGTCGGATCTTCACTGCCCCAGCCTCCGGCGCCCGCGTCGACGGGGTGCCATTCGGGCATCCCGGGATCAGGCACGGTCGTGCCGGGGACAGGCGTTCCGAGCCCGTCAGGGAGTCCGTCGCCGAGAGTGCCCTGCGCCGGTCCGGCGTCGTTGTCGCCATCCCGACGGCCGTCCTCACGTCCGGCCTCTCGACCGGCTCTGGGCGCCGTCTCCGGCCGAGGGGCAGGGAGCGGCTGCATGAAGAGGACGGCATCGAGGGTGCCGCCTGGATCGGAAGCGAGGTCCTGCTCCTCCGCGTGTCCATCGGCGTCGTCCGCGAGACGGTCGAGCGACCGTTCGATGGAGTCGAGCGCCGGCAGCACAGAAGAGTAGATGTGACCACGAAAGTCGTCGGCGTCCCCGCCTCTCCAGATCTCCTCCGAGCGGGCCCCGCGTGACACCGAGGTCTTGGCCTCGCCGAGTGCATCTCGGCCGGTGCGTATTGCCTGCGCGAACGTGCGCAGCGCCTCCGTGTCAGCCCCCATGAAAGTGTTCGCCATGTCATCCCCTCGTCGTGTCCTGAGACGAGCGTGACGGGTCGTGTACGTCCTGTCCATGGGGAGAGGTCCCCGTCCGGCGCCCACTGTCCGGATGGTGACATCGCCATCTCGCATGGCGGCGTAGCATGACGGGCATGGCTCAGCTCCGTTCCCGCACCTCGACCCACGGCCGCAACATGGCAGGTGCCCGCGCCCTCTGGCGCGCCACCGGCATGAAGAGCGGCGACTTCGGCAAGCCGATCATCGCGATCGCGAACTCGTACACGCAGTTCGTCCCCGGCCACGTCCACCTCAAGAACATGGGTGACCTGGTCGCGAGCGCGGTCGAGGAGGCCGGCGGCGTCTCCAAGGAGTTCAACACCATCGCCGTCGACGATGGCATCGCGATGGGCCACGGCGGCATGCTCTACTCGCTGCCCAGCCGCGACCTCATCGCCGACTCGATCGAGTACATGGTCAACGCCCACACCGCCGACGCGCTGGTGTGCATCTCGAACTGCGACAAGATCACCCCTGGCCACCTCATGGCCGCGATGCGCCTGAACATCCCGGTCGTCTTCGTCTCCGGCGGCCCCTCCGAGTCCGGCAAGCCCGTCGAGGGCGTCACCGAGAACCGGATCGACCTGGTCGATGCGATGTCGCTGTCCGCGAACGACTCGATCACCGACGCGCAGCTCGCCGAGGTGGAGGAGAACGCCTGCCCCACCTGCGGCTCCTGCTCGGGCATGTTCACCGCGAACTCGATGAACTGCCTCACCGAGGTGCTGGGCCTGTCCCTGCCCGGCAACGGCACCACCCTCGCCACCCACGCCTTCCGCAAGGAGCTCTTCCTCGAGGCGGGGCGGAAGATCGTCGAGCTCGCCACGCGCTACTACGAGGAGGACGATGAGTCGGTCCTGCCCCGGTCGATCGCGACCAAGGCCGCGTTCTCCAACGCGATGGCGATGGACGTGGCGATGGGCGGCTCGACCAACACGATCCTGCACATCCTCGCCGTCGCGATCGAGGCCGGCGTCGACTTCGGCCTCGACGACATCGACCGCATCTCCCGCTCCGTGCCGACGCTGTCGAAGGTCGCCCCCAACGGCACCGCCCACGTCGAGGACGTCCACCGCGCCGGCGGCATCCCCGCGATCCTCGGCGAGCTGGACCGGTCCGGGCTGCTGGACCACACCGTCCACACCGTCCACTCCCCGGACCTCACCAGCTGGCTGGCGGAGTGGGACGTGCGCGGTGGCAAGGCCTCGAAGAAGGCCGAGGCGCTCTTCCACGCCGCCCCCGGCGGGGTGCGCACCACCCAGGCCTTCTCCACCACGAACACCTGGGACGAGCTCGACCTCGACGGCGAGAACGGCGTGGTCCGCGCCGTCCCCCACGCCCACACCAAGGACGGCGGCCTCGCTGTGCTCAAGGGCAACCTCGCCCGCGACGGCGCCGTGTTCAAGACCGCCGGCGTCACCGAGGACCTCTTCCACTTCGAGGGCACCGCGGTGGTCTGCGACTCCCAGGAGGAGGCGGTCCAGAAGATCCTGGACAAGACCGTGACGGCCGGCGACGTGGTGGTCATCCGCTACGAGGGTCCCAAGGGCGGCCCCGGCATGCAGGAGATGCTCTACCCGACCTCCTTCCTCAAGGGACGGGGTCTCGGGAAGACGTGCGCGCTGATCACCGACGGCCGCTTCTCCGGCGGCACCAGCGGCGTCTCCATCGGCCACATCTCCCCGGAGGCGGCCGAGGGCGGGCTCATCGGCCTCATCGAGGACGGCGACCGGATCATCATCGACGTCGACAAGCGCCTGCTCGAGCTCGACGTGCCCGAGGACGAGCTGGCCCGTCGCCGTGAGGACAAGGGCGCCCTGCCGTGGCGGCCGGAGAACCGCGACCGCAAGGTCTCCCAGGCCCTGAAGGTCTACGCCCACCTCGCCCGCTCGGCGACCTACGGCGCGACCCGCCGCCCGCTCGACTGAGAGCAGCACCCGCACCCGACGAGAACGGCCGTCGCCCCCTTCCGGGGCCGACGGCCGTTCCACGTGCCGGGCCGGCTCACGCCCCGAGCGCGGCCTCGTAGCGCTCCAGCGCGATCTCGGCGACGAGCGGATGATCGCCGAGCGGGGCGGTGACCACGTCGGCCCCCGAGGCGGCGACCAGGTCGTGGAAATGGCCGGGGGCGAGGACAAAGCTCGCCACCACCACCCGTGCGTCGTCGGCGAGGTCCTCCCGCGCCGCGGCGACGGCGTCGGCCACTGGTGGTGTGGCCGCATAGGCGAACCCCGTCGTCACCTCCCGCCCGAGCCGCTCGGAGAGCAGACGCGCCATCTCCTCGACCTGCGCGACTCCCTCGGGATCCCGCGTGCCGGAGCCCGCCATCACCACCGCGTCGCCGTCGCGCATACCCGCCTCGACGAGGCGCTGCGCCATCACCTCCGCGAGCCGCGGGTCCGGGCCGAGCGGCGCGGCGGCCGTCGCGGCGCGGCCGGCGACCGCCCCGCCGATGTCATCCTTCACGTGATAGCCGAGGGAGAGCAGCAGCGGCACCACGACCGCCTCGACCTCCTCGCCCTCGCGGGTCCGGGCCTCGGCGGGCCGGGCATGGGCGGCGACCACCGCGGCCACGTCCGGGGACTGCACGTCCACGAACGCCTCCCGCACCGCGCCCGGCGCCTGCGCGGCGATCCGGCGCAGCAGGGCGCGCAGCACGTCCCGTCCCTGCCGCGAGCGGGTGCCGTGGGAGCAGCCGATCAGCACCGGGGCGGGGGAGCGGTCGGAAGCGGGCCCGTGCTCCGGCAGGTCGACGGCCTCCCGGCCCGAGCCGTGCTCCGGGGCCTCCGCCGCGGCGGCCGGCTCCTCCGGGCGCAGGAAGCCCTCGGCCGCAGTCCGGCCGACGGCGATCACCGCCGGGTGCCCGATGCCGGCCTCCCAGGCGACCTGCTCGATGTCCGCGAGGGTGCCGCGCACCTGGCGCTGGCCCGGGAGGGTCGCCTCCTGCACCACGGCGACCGGGGTCGCGGGGTCGATCCCGTTCAGCAGCGCCTGGGCGACCAGCCGCGGAAGCCACTCCACGCCCATCATCAGCACGGTGGTGGTGCCGGGGTCGGCGAGCGCCGCGATATCGGCGGGGCCCAGGTCGCCGTGGGCGTTGACCACGTGCACGGCGACGGCGGTGCCGCGATGGGTGACGGGGACGTCCCCGGACGCGGGGCCGGCCAGCGCCGAGGTCACCCCGGGCACCACCTGCACGTCGATGCCCGCGGCGCGACAGGCGAGGACCTCCTCGCCGCCGCGGCCCAGCACGAAGGGATCCCCGCCCTTCAGCCGCACCACGCGCCGTCCCTCGCGGGCCAACGCGACGAGCAGCGCGCCGATGTCGTCCTGCCGCATGGAGTGCGCGCCGGGCCGCTTGCCCACGTCGATCACCTCGACGTCGGCCCCCAGCTCGTCCAGCAGCGCGCGCGGCCCGAGCCGGTCGGCGACCACCACGTCGGCCTGGCGCAGCAGGTCCAGGCCCCGCACCGTGATCAGGTCCCAGGCGCCGGGGCCGCCGCCCACGAGGGCGACGGCCCCGGGCTCGAGGTGGGCGCCGGTCAGGTCGTTCACGCCTCCCCGCCCGTGCCGGGGCGCGGCGCGGCGGAGACGTGCACGTGCCCGCCGTGCACCTCGACGTCGAACACCGCGATCGGCAGCCTCTCCCCGCCGCCGGAGTCGAGCACCGCGCCGGTGTCGAGGTCCCAGCTCTGCTTGTACATGGGGGAGGAGAGGGTGGGCACGAGCCGCCCCTCCGTCTCGCCCTCGACCGTGAGCAGGTGGGTGCCCACCAGGCCGCGGGAGAGGATGTTCGAGCGGGAGTAGGGGTCGTGCTGCTGGACGGCGCGCACGCTCCCGTCGTCCAGCAGGAACACCGCGATCTGGGTGCCGTCCGGCAGGAGCGCCGCGGCGCCCCGCTCGGGGGTCAGCGCGTCGAGCGGGCAGATCGGCACGAGGGCGTCGGCGGGGGCGGTCATCACTGGTCCTCCTGCGAGATGTGGGCGGCGCCGGCGAGGGCGTGCTCCTTCGCCGCGAGCGGGGTCGGGAAGGTGGTCTCCGGAGCGTCCTCCGGCCGGGCCGGGCGCACCTGCTCGCGCTCCAGCACGTAGCGCAGCGTCTTGTCGTGCAGGTCCGGGGCGTTGATGAAGGACACGAACTTCGCGCGCCGCTCCGGATCGTGCACCGCCTCGGCCCACTCGTCGACGTAGGTGTCGGTGTGGCGCTGCATGGCGGCCTCGAGCTCCTCGCCGATGCCGAGGGAGTCCTCCACGATCACGCGCCGCAGCTCGTCGATGCCGCCGGGGTACTCCTCGACCCAGCGGGCGGTGCGCTGGAGCTTGTCCGCCTCGCGGATGTAGAGGATGAGGAAGCGGTCGATGCAGCGCTGCAGGGTCTCGTCGTCGAGGTCCTCGACGAGGAGCTGCGCATGGGCGGGCTGGGCGCCGCCGTTCCCGCCGACGTACAGGTTCCAGCCGCGGTGCGTGGCGATCACGCCGACGTCCTTGGCCTGCGCCTCCGCGCACTCGCGGGCGCAGCCCGAGACGCCGATCTTGATCTTGTGCGGGGAGCGCAGCCCCCGATAGCGGCGCTCGAGGTGCGAGGCCATCGCGGTCGAGTCGCCCACGCCGTAGCGGCACCAGTTGGTGCCCAGGCAGCTCTTCACCATCCGCAGCGACTTGCCGTAGGCGTGGCCGGACTCGAAGCCGGCCTCGACCAGGCGCTCCCAGATCTCCGGCAGCTGCTCGAGCCGGGCCCCGAACATGCCGATCCGCTGGGCGCCGTTGACCTTCACGTACAGGCCGTAGTCCTTCGCGACCTGAGCGAAGACGAGCAGCTTCTCGGGGGTGACCTCGCCGGCGGGCATCGCGGGGATCACCGAGTAGGTGCCGTCCTTCTGGATGTTCGCCATGACGTGGTCGTTGGTGTCCTGCAGCGAGCCGAGCTGACGGCCCACCGGGCTGTGACGCTTGCCGGAGAGAGCGCCGAGCGAGGACAGGATCGAGGCGACCGTGGGGCGGCAGACCGCGCAGCCGCGGCCCGCGCCGGTGCCGTGCGCGGCGACGACCTCGGTGAAGGTCTCCTGGCCACCCTCCTCGACGAGCCTGTACAGCTCTGCGCGGGAGTGGTCGAAGTGCTCGCACAGCGCGCGGGAGACCTCGATACCGCTCTTGGCCAGCTCCTGGTTCAGCAGCTTCGTCAGCGACGGGACGCAGGAGCCGCACACGGTGCCGGCGGTGGTGTACTCCTTGATCGCGCCGACCGTGTGGCAGCCCTGCTCATTGACAGCGTGGCGGACGGTGCCGGCGGAGACGTTGTTGCACGAGCAGATCACCGCGTCGTCCGGCATCTCCGCGCCCGCGAGCGCATCGCCCGCGCCCTCCGGCGCGATCACCGCGGAGGGGTCGGCGCCCAGGGCCCGCCCGGTCATCGGGCGCAGCTGCGAGTACAGCGCGATGTCGCCGACGAACACGCCGCCGAGCAGGGTCGTCGCGTCGTCGCTCATCACGAGTTTGCGGTACTGGCGGTGGACCGGGTCGACGAAGGAGACTTCGAGCGCGTCGGGGGTCATGGCGTTGACGTCGCCGAAGGCGGCGGCGTCCACGCCCACGCCCTTGAGCTTCGTGCCGTCCTCGCCTCGCTGGTGCGTGCGGGTGCCGCCGAGGAACCGGTCGGCGACCACGTCGGCCATGTCGTTGCCGGGGGCGATCAGGCCCGCGCACACCCCGTCGAAGGAGGCGCATTCGCCGATCGCCCAGATGTCCGGGTCGGAGGTCTGGCAGCTCTCGCCCACCACGATGCCTCCGCGCTCGCCGACGGCGAGGCCGGCCTCGCGGCCGATCCGGTCGCGGGGGCGGATGCCGGTGGAGAAGACGACGACGTCGGCGGGCAGCTCGCTGCCGTCGGTGAGCTCCGCGGTGCCGATCGCACCGTCCTCGGCGGGACGGAAGGCGGTCGCGCCCACGCCGGTGCGCACCTCGATGCCCTTGTCCTGGATGAGCAGCCGCAGCATCTCGCCGCCGCCGTCGTCGAGCTGGACGGCCATGAGCCGGTCCGCGAACTCGACCACGGTGGAGCGGGCGCCGAGGTCCTGCAGCGCGGCCGCGGCCTCGAGGCCGAGTACGCCGCCGCCGACGACGACGCCGCGGACCTCGCGGCCCAGCGCCTCGCCGCGCTCGGCGACCCAGGCGGCGAGGGACTCGACGTCGTCGACCGTGCGATAGCTGAAGGAGCCGGGCAGGTCCTTGCCCTCGGCGCGGGGCGCCCAGGCCCAGGAGCCGGTGGCGAGCACGAGCCGGTCGTACTCGTGGACGGTGCCGGAGGCGCAGGTGACGGTGTGCGCGGAGCGGTCCACGCTCTCGGCGGCGTCGCCCGTGACCAGCGTGATCCGCGGGTCGGCCCAGACCCCGGTGTCCAGGGCGAGCATCTCGGCGCGGCGGTGGCCGAACCAGTCCGAGAGGTGCACGCGGTCGTAGGGATGCTGGGACTCCTCGCCGATCACGGTGAGGGTCCAGTCGCCGGCGGGGTCCAGGGACTGCATCCGGGCCGCGAAGCGGTGCCCGGTCATGCCGCCGCCGATCACGACGATGCGGGTGCCGGGCGGCAACGGCGTCCCGGCGGCGGGGGCGAGGGGGGAATGGCCGGTGGCGTTCATGGCTCTGCGCACGGTCCTCTCTGGAGCGGGTGACCTCGTCCATACCGTAGGCAGGACCGGACGCCGTGCGCAGGACTTTCGTCGCTTCGTCGGGCGTCGGGGCGGGTCCCTCCGGGCTTTACACCGCGTCGTGACGAATCGCGTCGCGCCTGCGCCGATGCGCCGGCTGCCCGCAGGGTCTCGCGATCCGGACAGGTGGCCCCGGCCACGGTCCGGGGCCTATGGTGGGCGCATGCAGACGATCCTTCTCGTAGTTCCCGAGCGCGGCTGACGCCCACTCGTCGCTTCGAGACGTCATCCGCGCCCCTCCCCGAGCCCCAGGCGGAGGGGCTTTTTCGTGCCCGGCCCGCGGGACGGCGCGACGGGAGGGGCGGGGAGCATGTTCCACTCACCGCCACCGCCCACCGTCCGAGACGACGAAGGAGTTCCGATGACCGGACAGCAGATGACCGGCGCGCAGGCGCTGGTCGAGTCCCTCGAGCATGCCGGGGCAGAGGTCGTCTTCGGCCTTCCCGGCGGCGCGATCCTGCCCACCTACGACCCGCTGATGGACGCGAAGAAGCTCCGTCACGTGCTGGTCCGGCACGAACAGGGCGCCGGCCACGCCGCCTCCGGCTACGCCCACGCGACCGGCAAGGTCGGCGTGTGCCTGGCGACCTCCGGCCCCGGTGCCACCAACCTCATCACCGCGATCGCCGACGCCCAGATGGATTCGATCCCGCTGGTCGCGATCACCGGCCAGGTCGGCTCGATGTTCATCGGCACCGACGCCTTCCAGGAGGCGGACATCGTGGGCATGACGATGCCGGTGACCAAGCACAACTTCCTGGTCAAGGACGCCGCGGAGATTCCGAAGGTGATCAAGCAGGCCTTCCACATCGCCTCGACCGGCAGGCCCGGCGCGGTGCTGGTGGACGTCACCAAGGACGCCCAGCAGGACATGATGGAGTTCGTCTGGCCCGAGACCCTCGACCTGCCCGGCTACCGCCCCGAGCCGCGCCCGCACGGCAAGCAGATCCGCGAGGCGGTGCGTCTCATGCTCGAGGCGAAGCGCCCGGTGTTCCTGCTCGGCGGCGGCGTGCTGCGCGGCAACGCCTCTGACGAGGTGCGCGAGCTCGTGGACTCCTCCGGCATCCCCTTCACCACCACCCTCATGGCGCGCGGCGCCCTGCCGGACTCCCACCCGAGCCACCTCGGGATGCCCGGCATGCACGGGACCGTCGCCGCGGTCTCGGCCCTGCAGCGCGCGGACCTGCTGATCAACATCGGCGCCCGCTTCGACGACCGGGTCACCGGCCGCCTGGACTCCTTCGCGCCCGGCGCGAAGATCATCCACGCGGACATCGACCCCGCCGAGATCTCGAAGAACCTCGTCGCCGACGTGCCGATCGTCGGGCAGGCCGGGCAGATCGCCAAGGCCCTGACCGAGGAGCTCCGCGCCCGTCTGGCCGAGTCCGACCCCCGCGACTACGAGGGCTGGTGGGGCACGCTGGACATGCTGCGGGAGAACTACCCGCTGGGCTGGACCGCGACCGAGGACGGCTTCACCGCCCCGCAGAAGGTCATCTCCCGCATCGGCGCGATCTCCGGACCGGACTCGATCTACGTCGCGGGCGTGGGCCAGCACCAGATGTGGTCGGCCCAGTTCGTCCAGTACGAGAACCCGCGCACCTGGATCAACTCCGGGGGGCTGGGCACCATGGGCTACTCGGTGCCCGCGGCGATGGGCGCCAAGGTGGGCATGCCGGAGAAGACGGTGTGGTCCATCGACGGCGACGGCTGCTTCCAGATGACCAATCAGGAGCTCGCCACCTGCGTCATCAACGACATCCCGATCAAGGTCGCCGTCATCAACAACAGCTCGCTGGGCATGGTGCGCCAGTGGCAGAACCTGTTCTACGACCAGCGCTACTCGAACACCGAGCTGAACACCGGCCACGGCTCGCGCCGCATCCCCGACTTCGTCAAGCTCGCCGACGCGTACGGCTGCGCGGGCCTGCGCTGCGAGCGGGACGAGGACATCGACGACACCATCCGCCAGGCGATGGAGATCAACGACCGCCCCGTGATCGTGGACTTCACCGTCAGCGCCGACGCGATGGTGTGGCCGATGGTGCCGGCCGGCGTCTCCAACGACGAGATCCAGATCGCCCAGGGCATGAGCCCCGAGTGGGAGAGGGACATCTGAGCATGACCACCAACCAGCAGCAGGCCCCGACCGGTACCCCCGACTACGTCATGTCGCCGAACAGCCAGACCCTCTCGGTGCTGGTGGAGAACAAGCCCGGTGCGCTCACCCGCGTCACCGCCCTGTTCTCCCGTCGCGGCTACAACATCTCCTCGCTCGCGGTGGGACCCACCGAGCATCCGGAGATCTCCCGCATCACGGTCGTGGTCGACGTCGAGCAGCACCGGCTCGAGCAGATCACCAAGCAGCTCAACAAGCTCGTCAACGTCCTCAAGATCGTCCAGCTCGACCCCCGCCAGACGGTCCAGCGCGAGCTGATCCTCATCAAGGTCACCGCCGACAGCTCCACCCGCACCCCGGTGCTGGAGATCGTGCAGATGTTCCGCGCGAAGGTCGTCGACGCCGCCTCGGACTCGGTGACGATCGAGGCGACCGGCACGCAGGACAAGCTCACCGCCCTCCTCGGCATGCTCGAGGAGTTCGGGATCCGCGAGATCGTGAAGTCCGGCGAGGTCGCGATCGGGCGCGGCGGTCGGGCGATCACCGACCGCGCGCTGCTGTCCTGACCCCGCCCCGCTGACCGAATAGCAAGACCGTTTCTCATATCGCAGGACGAGGGGCGCTACCATCGCCCCGAGGCCCACACGCAACCATCGAAGGAGCACAACGTGGCTGAGATCTTTTACGACGACAACGCCGACCTGTCCATCATCCAGGGCAAGAAGGTCGCAGTCGTCGGCTTCGGCTCGCAGGGCCACGCCCACGCGCTGAACCTGCGCGACAGCGGCGTCGAGGTCCGCGTGGGCCTGCGCGAGGGCTCGAAGTCCGCCGCGAAGGCCCAGGAGGAGGGCCTGACCGTCGGGACCGTCGCCGAGGTCGCCGAGTGGGCGGATCTGATCATGATCCTCACCCCCGACCAGGACCAGCGGAAGGTCTTCGCGGACTCGATCAAGCCCCACCTCTCCGAGGGCAAGGCGATCGCCTTCGCGCACGGCTTCAACATCCGCTTCGGCTACATCGAGGTCCCCGAGGGCGTCGACGTGCTGCTGATCGCCCCGAAGGCCCCCGGCCACACCGTGCGCCGCGAGTTCGTCGCCGGCCGCGGCATCCCGGACATCGTCGCCGTGGAACAGGACGCGACCGGATCCGCCTGGGACCTCGCCCTGTCCTACGCCAAGGGCATCGGCGGCACCCGCGCCGGCGTCATCAAGACCACCTTCACCGAGGAGACCGAGACCGACCTCTTCGGCGAGCAGGCCGTGCTGTGCGGCGGCATGAGCCACCTCGTCCAGGCCGGCTTCGAGACCCTCACCGACGCCGGCTACCAGCCGGAGATCGCGTACTTCGAGGTCCTCCACGAGCTCAAGCTCATCGTCGACCTCATGAACGAGGGCGGCATCGCCAAGCAGCGCTGGTCGATCTCCGACACCGCCGAGTACGGCGACTACGTCTCCGGCCCCCGCGTGGTCACCGATCAGACGAAGGCCGACATGAAGGCGATCCTCGCCGACATCCAGTCCGGCGCCTTCGCCAAGCGCTTCATCGACGACCAGGACAACGGCGCCGAGGAGTTCAAGAAGCTCCGCGCCGAGGAGGCCGAGCACCCGATCGAGAAGGTCGGCAAGGACCTGCGCAAGATGTTCTCCTGGAGCGCGCAGTCCATCGACTCGGACTACGTCGAGGGCAGCGCCGCGCGCTGACCGACCCGGTCCCGAGACGGCGGCGGGAGCACCCACGAGGTGCTCCCGCCGCCGTCCTTCGTGCAACGGTCTCGCATCCTGACCCTCGTTCCCGCATGGCGGACACGGGACTACGCTGTCCCCTGAAACCCGTCGCACCCGAGGGCGTGAGCGACGACCGCCATCCGTACCGGAGGAGAACCCGTGACGCGTCCTGTCGTGCTCATCGCTGAGGAGCTGTCGCCCGCCACCGTCGAGGTCCTGGGCCCCGACGTCGAGGTCCGCAGCGTGGACGGCACCGACCGTCCCGCGCTGCTCGCCGCAGTGGCGGAGGCCGATGCCCTCCTGGTCCGCTCCGCCACCCAGGTCGACGCGGAGGTGTACGCCGCGGCCCCGAAGCTTCGCGTCGTCGCCCGCGCCGGCGTGGGCCTGGACAACGTCGACGTCCCCGGCGCCACCACCGCGGGCGTCATGGTCATCAACGCCCCGACCTCCAACATCGTCTCCGCCGCGGAGCTCGCGATCGCGCTGATCCTCGCCTCGCTGCGCAACCTCGGCCGCGCCGACTCCTCCGTGAAGGCCGGCCGCTGGGAGCGCAAGCAGCTCACCGGCGTGGAGCTGCTGGAGAAGACCGTCGGCGTGGTGGGCTTCGGCCGCATCGGCCAGCTCGTCGCCGAGCGCCTGCGCCCCTTCGGCGTGACGCTCCTGGCCTACGACCCCTACGTCAACCACGCCCGCGCCGCCGAGCTCGGCGCACGCGTCGTCGAGCTCGACGAGCTGATGCGCGAGGCCGACGTGATCACCGTCCACATGCCCAAGACCCCTGAGACCACGGGCCTGATCGGCGCCGAGGAGTTCGCGCTCGCGAAGCCGAACCTCCACGTCGTCAACGCCGCCCGCGGCGGCCTGATCGACGAGGAGGCGCTGTACACCGCGCTGAGCACCGGGCAGATCGCCGGGGCCGGCCTGGACGTGTACTCCTCCGAGCCGCCCGCGAAGAGCGAGACCGCCGCGAAGCTGCTCGAGCTCGAGAACATCACCCTCACCCCGCACCTCGGCGCCTCCACCGCCGAGGCGCAGGAGAAGGCCGGCGTGGCGGTGGCGAAGTCCGTGCGCCTGGCGCTCGCGGGCGAGCTCGTCCCCGACGCGGTCAACGTCGCCGGCGGCGCGATCGACGACCTGGTCCGCCCGGGCGTCGCCCTGTCGGACCGGCTCGGCCAGCTCTTCACCGCCCTGGCCGGCGAGGCCCCCGAGGTGCTCGACATCGAGGTCCACGGCGAGATCGCCTCCCGCGACGTCACCGCGCTGAAGCTCTCCGCCCTGCGCGGCATGTTCCGCTCCGTGGTCACCGAGCAGGTCAGCTACGTCAACGCCCCCGTCCTCGCCGAGGAGCGTGGCATCGCCGTCAACCTCGTCACCGACGAGACCACCGAGCGCTTCCGCAACGTCATCACCCTGCGCGGCACGCTGCGCGGCGGCGGCGTCGTGGCCGTCTCCGGCACGCTCAGCGGCGTGGACCAGGAGCACAAGCTCATCGACGTCTTCGGCCATGCGCTCGACGTGCCGCTGAGCGACCACCTGCTGATCCTGCGCTACTCGGACGGGCCGGGCCTGATCGGCAAGTACGGCGCCCTCCTCGGCGAGGCCGGCATCAACATCGCCGGCATGCAGGTCTCCCGCGTCCGCCGCGCCCAGGGCGCCGAGGCCCTCGTGGTCCTCGACCTGGACGAGTCCGTCTCCCGCGAGTTCGCCGAGGAGCTGGGCGCCGCGATCGACGCGCGCTCGATCCACGCCGTCGACCTCGTCTACTGATCCCACCCCCTTCTCAGGAGCAGCACCAGCAATGAGCACCACCCCCGCCCCGAGCACCCTCGATCTCGCCGTCATCGAGGGCGACGGCATCGGCAAGGAGGTCGTCCCCCAGGGCCTGCGCGCCCTCGAGGCCGCTCTCGAGCCCGCCGGCGTCGCGGTCCGCACCACGGACTACGACCTCGGGGCGGGGCGCTGGCACCGGACGGGGGAGACCCTGACCGACGAGGACATGGCGGCGCTCGCGAAGCACGACGCGATCCTGCTCGGCGCCGTCGGCGACCCCGGCGTCCCCTCCGGCGTGCTCGAGCGGGGCCTGCTGCTGAAGCTCCGCTTCGGCTTCGACCACTTCGTGAACCTGCGCCCCACCCGCCTGTTCCCGGGCGTCTCCACCCCGCTGGCAGAGCCGGGCGAGGTCGACTTCCTCGTCGTGCGCGAGGGGACCGAGGGCCCCTACGTCGGCAACGGCGGCTCCATGCGCACCGGCACCCCGCTGGAGGTCGCCACCGAGGTCTCCCTGAACACCGCCGTCGGCGTCGAGCGCGTGGTCCGCTACGCCTTCGAGCAGGCCGAGGCCCGCCGTCAGAAGCTCACCCTCGTCCACAAGCACAACGTGCTCGTCCACGCCGGGCACCTGTGGCGCCGCATCGTCGAGGAGGTCGGTGCCGAGCACCCTGGCGTCGAGGTCGACTACGCCCACGTCGACGCGATGATGATCTACCTGGTCCAGGACCCCTCCCGCTTCGACGTCATCGTCACCGACAACCTCTTCGGCGACATCGTCACCGACCTCGCCGGCGCCATCGGCGGCGGCATCGGCCTCGCGGCGAGCGGGAACGTGAACCCCACCGGCGCCTTCCCCTCGATGTTCGAGCCCGTGCACGGCTCCGCCCCCGACATCGCCGGCCAGGACAAGGCCGACCCCACCGCGACCGTGCTCTCGGTCGCGCTGCTGCTAGACCACCTCGGCCATATCGAGCCCGCCGCCGCGGTCCGCGCCGCGGTCGAGAACGACCTGGCCGCCCGCGCGGCGGATGCGTCGCTCGCCTCCCGCGGCACCGCCCGCATCGGCGACGACCTCGTCGCCGCGATCACCGGTCGCTGAGAGCCCGCACCTGACACACTGACCCTGCCGAACCCCGCCGAGGAGATCCCCGTGAGCGCACTCGCCTTCCCCCAGACCAGCACCACCCGTCGCGTGGGCGACGACGAGCGCGCCAGCATCCTCGCCGCCCCCGGCTTCGGACAGCACTACACCGACTTCATGGCCCGCGCCCGCTGGACCGCGGAGGAAGGCTGGGGCCGGGACGAGGTGGTGCCCTATGGCCCGCTCGAGCTCTCGCCCGCCTCCGCCGTCCTGCACTACGGCCAGGAGATCTTCGAGGGCCTGAAGGCGTTCCGCCACGCCGACGGCTCGGTGTGGACCTTCCGCCCCGAGGCGAACGCCGAGCGCATGCAGCGCTCCGCCCGGCGCCTGGCCCTGCCCGAGCTGCCGGTCGAGGACTTCCTGACCTCGCTGAAGGCCGTCGTCGCGGCCGACGAGCCATGGGTGCCCGAGGCGACCAGCGAGGAGTCCCTCTACCTGCGACCCTTCATGTTCGCCAGCGAGGAGTTCCTCGGGGTGCGGGCCGCGCACGAGGTGGACTACTACGTCATCGCCTCCCCGGCCGGTCCCTACTTCCCCCGCGGCGTCCAGCCGCTGGTCGTGTGGATCACCGACGAGTACGCCCGCGCCGGCGCCGGCGGCACCGGCGCCGCGAAGTGCGGCGGCAACTACGCCTCCTCGCTGCTGGGCAAGCGGGAGGCCGCGGAGAACGGCGCCGACGAGGTGCTCTTCCTCGACTCCGAGACCCACACCTCGATCGACGAGCTCTCCGGCATGAACGTCGTGGCGATCACGAAGGACGGCCGCCTGCTCACCCCGTCGCTGACCGGCTCCATCCTCGAGGGCGTGACCCGCCTGTCCATCCTGCGCCTCGCGGAGGACCGCGGCCTCGAGGTCCACGAGCAGAAGCTCGTGATGAGCGAGGTCGAGCAGCAGCTCGAGTCCGGCGAGATCACCGAGATGTTCGCCTGCGGCACCGCCGCGGTCATCAACCCCATCGGCGAGTTCCGCTCGAGGAAGGGCTCCTGGACCGTCGGCGACGGCGGCTCGGGCGAGGTCACCCTGGCGCTCCGCAAGGAGCTCACCGACATCCAGTACGGCCGGATCCCGGACCGTCACGGCTGGCTGACCCGGCTGGTGTGAGCAGGTCATGACCACCACCCCGATCGAGGCCTTCCACCTCTACGACACCACCCTGCGCGACGGCTCCCAGCAGGAGGGGCTCACCCTCTCGGTGACCGACAAGCTCGCCGTCGCCCGCCATCTCGACGACCTCGGCGTGACCTACATCGAGGGCGGCTGGCCGGGCGCGGTCCCGCGGGACACGGAGTTCTTCGCCCGCGCGGCGACCGAGCTCGAGCTGTCCACGGCGCGTCTGGCCGCCTTCGGCGCGACCCGCAAGGCGGGCGTCGACGTCACCGAGGACCAGCAGGTGCGCGCGCTCGTCGACTCCGGTGCGCCGACGATCACGCTGGTCGCGAAGTCCGATCTCCGCCACGTCACCGGTGCGCTGCGCACCACCGCCGAGGAGAACCTCGCGATGGTCCGCGACACGGTCGCGCATCTCGTCGGCCTCGGCCGCGAGGTGTTCGTCGACGCGGAGCACTTCTTCGACGGCTTCCTCCAGGACCCCGACTACACGACCTCCGTGCTGGTGGCCGCGCACGAGGCCGGCGCCGCGGTGCTGGTGCTGTGCGACACCAACGGCGGCATGCTGCCGCACCAGGTCACCGAGATCACCGAGGACCTGCGCTCGCGTCTCGAGACGGCCGGTGCGGGCGGGGCCCGGCTCGGCGCCCACACCCACAACGACACCGGCTGCGCGGTCGCGAACGCGATCAGCGCCGTCCGTGCGGGGATCACCCACGTCCAGGGCTGCGTGAACGGCTACGGGGAGCGCACCGGCAACGCCGACCTGATCACGCTCCTGGCCGATCTCCAGCTGAAGATGGGCATGGACCTGGTGCCCGAGGAGACCTTCGCCGAGTCCACCCGGATCTCCCATGCGATCGGCGAGATCGTGAACATGCCCGTCAGCCCCCGCGCCCCCTACGTCGGGGCGAGCGCCTTCGCGCACAAGGCCGGGCTGCACGCGAGCGCGATCCGGGTGGACCCGGACCTGTACCAGCACACCGATCCCCGGGCGGTCGGCAATGACATGCGCATGATCATCTCCGACATGGCCGGCCGCGCCTCGATCGAGCTCAAGGGCCGCGAGCTCGGCTTCGAGCTCGCCGACGAGCCGGAGCTCCTCTCGCGCCTCGCCCGGACCGTGAAGCAGCGCGAGGCGGAGGGATACTCCTACGAGGCGGCCGACGCCTCCTTCGAGCTGCTCCTGCTGGACGAGCTCGGCCGCGTGCCGAGCTACTCCTCGGTCGAGTCCTGGCGGGCCACCTCCCAGCTGGGCCGCGACGGGACCCTCGAGACCGAGGCGACCGTGAAGCTGCGGGCCGACGGCAGGGGAGAGCGGGAGCGGAGGGTCGCGATCGCCGAGGGCAACGGCCCCGTCAACGCCCTGGACCTCGCCCTGCGCGAGGCGCTGCGGGAGCGGCACCCGGAGGTCGACGAGTTCGAGCTGCGGGACTTCAAGGTCCGGATCCTCGACTCCCAGCATGGCACCGATGCGACCACGCGGGTGCTCGTGCGCACCTCGGGCCGGGGCCTGGAGTTCCAGACCGTGGGCGTGGGGCCGAACGTCATCGAGGCCTCCTGGGAGGCGGTCTTCGACGCGTACACCTACGGGCTCTACAAGTCCGGTGTTCCGGGGGCCTTCCGCGCCGGGGAGCGCTAGTGTGACTCCCATGACGACCTACGTGCTCACCGCCATCGGGGACGACCGACCGGGCCTCGTCGCCGCCCTCGCCGCCGCCGTCGACGAGCACGGCGGCAGCTGGGTGGACAGCCAGCTCGCGCTGCTGGCCGGGAAGTTCGCCGGCATCGTGCAGGTGGACCTCCCCGACGAGTCGGTCCGGGACTTCCTCTCCGCGCTCGAGGGCCTCGAGGCCGAGGTCGGGCTCGCGGTGGAGGCCGCCGTCGCCGAGCAGACCGCTCCGCCCGGTCCCGCCCGCGCCCTCCGCCTGCACCTGCTGGGCCAGGACCGCACCGGCATGGTCCGCGAGGTCACCACGGCACTGCGCTCTCAGGGCGCGACCATCGACGGACTGCGCTCCTGGACCCGTGAGGCGCCCGAGGGCGGCGGCATGCTCTTCGAGGCCGAGGCCGAGCTCCGCCTCCCGACCGAGTCCGACGAGGCGGACGTGCGCGAGGCGCTCGAGACGATCGCTGCGGAGCTGATGGTGGACCTGGAGCTCGACGCCCCGGGATGAGTCCGTGAGGGCCCGATGCTGACGAATTCCGTGACCCTTGGGTCGCGGAATTCGTTGCATTCCGGTGGAAACTTGCGGGGTTCTCCGGGAACAGTCTTTTCCGGGACTGAAGTCCTCTAGGGTGGCCGCACGGGCCGAGAATGCTTACGACGTACATTCCCCCTCTGCGGTGCGTCGTCGAGCAGTGCTCGACCTTCGTGTCCGCACACGTCCGAGGAGCCACTCGATGACCGGGTCCCCGTCCTCCGCCGCCACGACCACCACCGCCCAGGACACCGTCCCGCCCGGAGCCTGGAGAGCGCTCCTGCTGGTCACCCTCGGTTTCGGGGTGAACTTCTGGGCTTGGGCGCTGCTCAGCCCGCTGGGCCCGGTCTATGTCGAGCAGGGTCTGGCGCAGGATGCCTCGCTGATCGTGGCGCTGCCGGTGCTGGTCGGCTCCCTGGGCCGGATCCTGATGGGCGGCCTCTCCGACCGGTTCGGCGGGCACCTCATGTTCCCGCTGGTGTCCCTGCTGACCGTGATCCCGGTGCTGTTCCTCGGTCTCGCCGGCCAGTACTCCTATTCCACGTTGCTGCTCGGCGGATTCTTCCTCGGCATCGCCGGCACCACCTTCGCGATCGGCGTCCCCTTCGTGAACTCGTGGTTCCCGCCCGCCAAGCGCGGCATGGCCACGGGCCTGTACGGGGTGGGCATGGGCGGCACCGCCATCAGCGCCTTCACCACGGTGCCGCTCGTGGGCGCGGCCGGCAGCGCCGCCCCCTTCATCGTCACCGCGGTCGCGCTGGTCCTCTACTCTGTTCTCGCCTGGCTGTTCATGCACGACGCCCCCACCTGGAAGCCCTCGGGCAAGAGCATGCTCTCCCAGACCCTGCTCGCCATGCGGCAGAAGGTCACCTGGCAGGCCTGCTACCTCTACGCCCTCTCCTTCGGCGGCTACGTCGCCTTCTCCGTCTTCCTGCCCACGATGCTGAAGAACTGGTACGGCCTCACCACGGCCGACGCCTCCTTCCGCATGGCCGGCTTCGTGATCGTCGCGGTGATCATGCGCCCGCTCGGCGGCACTCTCTCGGACCGGATCGGCGCCGTGCGCACGCTTCTGATCTCCTACGTGGCCGTGGCCCTCGCCGCGCTCATGCTCGCCTTCCAGCCCGCGCTGATGCCGCTGGGCACGATCGACTTCATCGTCATGGCCGCCGGCCTCGGCCTCGGCTCCGGCGCGGTCTTCGCCCTGGTCGCGCAGGCCGCCGACCCGTCCGTCGTCGGCTCCGTCACAGGCTTCGTCGGCGCCGCCGGCGGCCTCGGTGGCTTCGTCCCGCCGCTGGTGATGGCCGCGATCCACGCCGGCAGCGGCAGCTACTCCCTCGGGATCGTGCTGCTGCTGATCGCCACCCTCGGCGCCGTCGTCGTCACCCTCTTCGTCGGCCGCGGCGCCCGCCGGACCGCCGCCACCGCCTGATCCCTCACCGCTGACCCGTCCCCGCCCAGGAGGAGCCTTCCCATGACCATCCAGGACCGCCAGGACCCCGCCGAGCCGGGCATGGACTCACCGGTGTTCGACGCGCTGATCGGGGCGCGGAAGATGTTCAGCCGCTCCGAGCGGATCAGCGAGGACAACCGCGAGACCCATCGCGTCGGCGGCCGCGGCGGCGACTCCTTCTACCGCGAGCGCTGGAGCCACGACAAGGTGGTCCGCTCCACCCACGGCGTGAACTGCACGGGCTCCTGCTCCTGGAAGGTGTACGTCAAGGACGGCGTGATCACCTGGGAGTCGCAGGAGACCGACTATCCCTCCGCCGGCCCCGACAAGCCCGAGTACGAGCCGCGCGGCTGCCCCCGCGGCGCCTCCTTCTCCTGGTACACCTACTCGCCCACGCGCGTGCGCTACCCCTACGTGCGCTCCGAGCTGCTGCGCCTGTTCCGCGAGGAGAAGGCCAAGATCCCCGGCGGCGACCCCGTCGAGGCGTGGAAGGCGATCGTCTCCGACCCGGAGAAGGCCATGCGCTACAAGCGTGCCCGCGGCAAGGGCGGGCTGGTGCGCGCGAGCTGGGAGGAGGCGGAGGAGCTCGTCGCCGCCGCCTACGTCCACACCGTGAAGGAGTTCGGCCCCGACCGCGCCACCGGCTTCTCGCCGATCCCCGCGATGAGCCAGGTCTCCTTCTCCTCCGGCGCCCGCTTCCACCAGCTCATCGGCGGCTCGATGCTGTCCTTCTACGACTGGTACGCGGATCTCCCGCCCGCCTCCCCGCAGGTCTTCGGCGACCAGACCGACGTGCCCGAGTCCGGGGACTGGTGGGACGCGGCCTACCTGATCATGTGGGGCTCGAACGTGCCCCTGACCCGCACCCCGGACGCGCACTGGATGGCCGAGGCCCGCTACCGCGGCCAGAAGGTCATCTCCGTCGCCCCCGACTACGCCGAGAGCGTCAAGTTCGCCGACGAGTGGCTCGCCCCGCATCCCGGCACCGACGCCGCGCTCGCCATGGCGATGGGCCACACGATCCTGCGTGAGTTCTACGTCGAGAAGCAGGTGCCCTATTTCGAGGAGTACTCCACCCAGTACACCGACCTGCCCTTCCTGGTGCAGCTCGAGAAGCGCGAGGACGGCGCCTTCGTGCCCGGCAAGTTCCTCGTCGCGAGCGAGGCGGGGGAGCATCGCACCGCCGAGGCCGCGACCGAGCACGCCGACTTTAAACCCATGATGTTCGACCGCGTGAGCGAGCAGGTCGTGGTCCCCAACGGCACCCTCGGCCACCGCTACAGCGCTGACGGGGAGGGCCGCTGGAACCTCGAGCTCGGCGACCTCGACCCGGCCCTGTCGCTGCTGGGCCACCACGAGGACGTCGCCGAGGTGCTGCTGCCCCGCTTCGACACGGCCGGGCAGGGCGGCCGCGGCGACGTCGCGCGCGGCGTGCCCGTGCGCGAGATCGACGGCCGGATCGTCACCACCGTCTTCGACCTGCTGCTGGCCGAGTACGGCGTGGGCCGCGAGGGCTTGCCGGGGCAGTGGGCGCGCGGCCTCGACGACGCCGAGGCGCTCTACACCCCCGCCTGGCAGGAGACCATCACGGGCGTGCCGGGCGTGGCCGCGGCGCGCATCGCACGCGAGTTCGCGCAGAACGCGATCGACTCCGGAGGCCGCTCGATGATCATCATGGGCGCGGGCACCAACCACTGGTTCCACTCCGACACCATCTACCGCTCCTTCCTCACCCTGACCAACCTCTGCGGCACCCAGGGCGTCAACGGCGGCGGCTGGGCCCACTACGTCGGCCAGGAGAAGGTCCGCCCGATCACCGGCTGGCTCCACCTCGCCAACGCCCTGGACTGGACCCGGCCCCCGCGCCAGATGACCCAGACCACCTACTGGTACATGCACACCGACCAGTGGCGCTACGACCGCTTCGGCGCCGACACCCTCGCCGCCACCACCGGCGCGGGCCGCTTCGCGGGCACCACCACGGCCGACGCCGTCGCCCTCTCGCAGCGACTGGGCTGGCAGCCCTTCTACCCCCAGTTCGACATCTCCTCCCTCGACGTCGCCGACCGCGCCGCCGCCGCGGGCGAGGAGACGATCCCGTATCTCGTCGACCAGCTGAAGCAGGGCGGGATCAACTTCGCCGCGGAGGATCCGGACGCCCCGCAGAACCACCCGAAGATCTGGTCGATCTGGCGGGCGAACACCCTGGGCTCCTCCGCCAAGGGCGACCAGTACTTCTTCCGCCACCTGCTTGGCGTCGACTCCGCCGCCACGGAGGAGGAGACCCCGGAGCACCTGCGTCCTCGGGAGGTGCGCTGGCGGGAGGAGGCGCCGATCGGGAAGGTCGACCTGATGCTCACCCTCGACTTCCGCATGACCAGCCACACCCTCCACTCCGACGTGGTGCTGCCGGCGGCGACCTGGTACGAGAAGCACGACCTGTCCACCACGGACATGCACCCCTTCGTCCACTCCTTCAACCCCGCCATCTCCAACCCGTGGGAGTCCCGCACCGACTGGGAGACCTGGGCCGGGATCGCGCGGCGCTTCAGCGAGCTGGCCCAGACGCACCTGGGCACCCGCAAGGACGTCGTCGCCTTCCCGCTCCAGCACGACACCCCCGGCGAGCTCGCCACCCCGCACGGCCGGGTCCGCGACTGGAAGAAGGGGGAGTGCGAGCCGGTCCCGGGCCTGACCATGCCCACCCTCGTCGAGGTCGAGCGGGACTTCACGCAGATCTACGCGAAGTTCACCTCCATCGGCCCGCTGCTCGAGAAGCTCGGGATGACCACCAAGGGCATCACCTACGACGTCAAGGAGTACGTCGCCGAGCTCGGCCGCCTGAACGGCGTCCACCGCACCGGCCCTGCCGCGGGCCGGCCGAAGCTCGAGACGGACCTGCAGGCCTGCGAGTTCATCCTGGGCCTGTCCGGCACCACCAACGGGCACATGGCCACCGAGGGGTTCAAGACCCTCGAGAAGCGCACCGGCACGCACCTGCACGACCTCGCCGCCGAGCACGAGGGCAAGCGCATCCACTTCGCCGACACGAAGGCCGCGCCGGTCCCCGTGATCACGAGCCCCGAATGGTCCGGCTCCGAGTCCGGCGGGCGCCGCTACAGCCCCTTCACCATCAACGTCGAGCGGAAGAAGCCCTGGCACACCCTCACCGGGCGCCAGCACTACTACCTCGACCACGACTGGATGCTCGAGATGGGGGAGGCGCTGCCCGTGTTCCGGCCCCCGTTGGACATGACCGCTCTGTTCGGAGAGCGGGCGCTGGGGGAGAAGGACGAGGCGGGCACGTCGATCTCGGTGCGCTACCTGACCCCGCACAACAAGTGGGCGATCCACTCGATGTACATGGAGAACTTCTTCATGATGAACCTCTCCCGCGGCGGCCAGACCATCTGGATGAGCGTCGAGGACGCGGAGGCCGTCGGCATCACCGACAACGACTGGATCGAGGCCACCAACCGCAACGGCGTCGTCGCCGCGCGGGCCGTGGTCTCCCACCGCATGCCGAAGGGCACCGCCTTCATGCACCACGCCCAGGACCGCACCGTGAACGTGCCGCTGACCGAGCGGGACGGCATGCGCGGCGGCATCCACAACTCGCTGACCCGCATCATGCTCAAGCCCTCCCACCTCATCGGGGGCTACGGCCAGCTGTCCTACGCCTTCAACTACTACGGCCCGACGGGCAACCAGCGCGACGAGGTCACGATGATCCGCAAGCGCACCGCCCCCGTCGAGTACTGAGCACCGAGAGAACGAGGAGAGACGACATGCGCGTCATGGCCCAGATGTCGATGGTGATGAACCTCGACAAGTGCATCGGCTGCCACACCTGCTCGGTGACCTGCAAGCAGGCGTGGACGAACCGCTCCGGCACGGAGTACATCTGGTTCAACAACGTCGAGACCAGGCCCGGGCAGGGCTACCCCCGCGGCTACGAGGACCAGGAGAAGTGGAAGGGCGGCTGGGAGCTGACCTCCTCCGGGCGCCTCACCCCGAAGGCGGGGGGCCGGCTGAAGAAGCTCCTGCAGCTCTTCTCCAACCCGCGCCTGCCCGGCATCGAGGACTACTACGAGCCCTGGACGTACGAGTACGACAACCTGCTCAACGCCCCCGCGCAGCAGGAGAACATCCCCACCGCGCCCCCGAAGTCGCTGATCACGGGGGAGCGCACCCAGATCCAGTGGTCGGGCAACTGGGACGACGACCTCGGCGGCACCTACCTCCACAAGGACAAGGACCCGATGCTCAAGGGCATCGAGGACAAGGTGCAGTTCGAGTTCGACCAGACCTTCATGTTCTACCTGCCCCGCATCTGCGAGCACTGCCTGAACCCCACCTGCGTGGCCTCCTGCCCCTCCGGCGCGATCTACAAGCGTGAGGAGGACGGGATCGTGCTGGTGGACCAGGACGGTTGCCGCGGCTGGCGGATGTGCATCACCGGCTGCCCGTACAAGAAGATCTACTTCAACCACCGCACCGGCAAGGCCGAGAAGTGCACCTTCTGCTACCCCCGCATCGAGCAGGGGGAGCCGACGGTGTGCGCGGAGACCTGCGTGGGCCGCCTGCGCTACATCGGCCTGGTCCTCTACGACGCCGACCGCGTCACCGAGGCCGCCTCGACCCGGGACGAGAAGGAGCTCTACCGCGCCCAGCGCGACATCATCCTCGACCCCCACGACCCCGAGGTGATCGCCGGGGCGAAGGCCGCGGGGATCCCGCACGACTGGCTGCTGGCCGCGCAGAGGTCCCCGACCTACAAGCTCATCAAGGACTACGAGGTCGCACTCCCGCTGCACCCCGAGTACCGCACGATGCCGATGGTCTGGTACATCCCCCCGCTCTCGCCCGTGGTCGACGTCGTCCGCGACACCGGCTACGACGCGGAGGACGCCGAGAACCTCTTCGCCGCGATCGACGCGCTGCGCATCCCGGTGGAGTACCTCGCGAACCTCTTCACCGCCGGGGACGTCCCCACCGTGGAGCGGGTGCTGTACCGGATGGCGGCGATGCGCTCCTACATGCGCGACATCAACCTCGGACGCGAGCCCCGGGAGGGGATCGCGAACGCCGTCGGGATGGACGGCGAGACGATGCAGGAGATGTACCGCCTGCTCGCGATCGCGAAGTACGAGGACCGCTACGTCATCCCCGTCGGGCACCACGAGTCCGCGCACGACCTGGAGGGCGTCGGCACAGACTGCCCGCTGAACGCCCCCGGCGGCCCGGGTATGAGCATGTCCCTGCCGGAGGAGTCGATGGGGATGTCCGGGCCCGGCTACGCCACCAAGCGTCAGCAGAACGGGCCCGAGCGCCCCGAGGGCGTGCGCATCAACCTGCTGAACTGGGACGGCCGCGGCCGCCCCGACGGGCTCTTCCCCGAGCCGGCGACAGGAGGTGCCTGATGGGCGCCCTCGCCCGCCTGCTCGGCAGGCGCTCGGCCGACGGCGCGACCGCGGCGGACGGCGGGGGAGCGGGCACCGCGACCCTCGCCCCGAAGCGGGTGCGCTCGCCGAAGCACCTGCTGCACGCCTCCGGCCTCACGACCCCGCAGCTGCGCGCCACCTGGCTCGCGGTCTCCTGGCTGCTGACCTACCCCGACGAGGCGACCGTCTCGCGGCTCGGGCAGGTGGCCGAGCTCGTGGAGCACCTGCCCGAACCGGGCCGCACCCAGCTGCGCAGCACCCTCCACGCCCTGCGGGAGGCGGACCCCGTCCTCGTGCAGGAGCAGTACGTCGACACCTTCGACACCCGCCGCCGGGGATGCCTGCACCTGACCTACTTCAGCCACGGCGACACCCGCCGCCGCGGGATGGCGCTGCTGCGCATCAAGCAGGACTTCCGCACCGCAGGGGTCGAGGTCGGCGAGCAGGAGCTGCCCGACCATCTGCCGCTCGTGCTCGAGTTCGCCGCGGGCCACGACCCGGAGCGCGGCGCGAAGATCCTGCGCGGCAACCGCCCGGGCGTGGAGCTGCTGCGCCTCCACCTGGAGGAGATCTCCTCGCCCTGGCACGGTGCGCTGCTCGCCCTGTGCGGGACGCTGCCGCCGCTGGACGCCGACGACCGCGCCGCCGTGCTCCGCCTGGCCGAGGAGGGCCCCGAGGAGGAGACCGTGGGCCTGGACGGTTACGGCCTCGACGCCGACGCCGGGGCGCTGGCCGGTCAGACCTTCGCCGCGAACGGCTGCGACTCCCGTGCCACAGCCCCCGGACCCGTCCCGCTGGACCTGCTGAGAGGACGCCCCTCATGAACGACACCTCGACCCTCGACCTGCTGCTGTGGGTGGTGCTGCCCTACATGGTGCTGGCGGTCTTCGTGCTGGGGCACGTGTGGCGCTTCCGCGCCGACCGCTTCGGCTGGACCACCCGCTCCAGCCAGATCTACGAGTCGAAGCTGCTCTCGATCGGCTCGCCGATGTTCCACTTCGGGATCATCGGGATCTTCGTCGGCCACGTGGTGGGGCTCGGGATCCCGAAGTCCTGGACCCGCTTCGTCGGCATCTCCGATCACGTCTACCACCTCATGGCGGTCACGATCGGCCTCGCCGCGGCGGTCGCCTGCGTCGGCGGGCTGCTGATCCTGATCTACCGGCGGCGCACGAACACGCGCGTCTTCGGCGCGACGACCGTCGGCGACAAGATCATGTACCTGCTGCTCTCCCTCGTGATCGCCTTCGGCGTGCTGGCCACCCTCGTGCACACCACCTTCGGCGACTACGACTACCGCGAGGGCGTCTCGATCTGGTTCCGGCAGTTCTGGACCCTGCAGCCCTCGACGGAGCTGATGGGCCAGGCGCCGATCTTCTTCCAGCTCCATGTGCTCAGCGCTCTGCTGCTGTTCGCGGTCTGGCCGTTCACGCGCCTCGTGCACGTCTTCGCGGCACCGGTCGGCTACCTGACCCGTCCCTACATCGTCTACCGGAGCAAGGACCCGCGCCGCGAGTCCGAGCGCCGCGGCTGGGAGAAGGTGGACTTCTGATGTCGACGAGAGAACCGGTGACGCTGCAGAGCGACTGGGAGACGACGCTGCTGCCGTGGATGCGGGACATCGCCGCGCACCTCGAGGTGGGTGGCGTGGACCTCGACGTGGACCGGGTCCACGTGATGACGGGAGTGGTCGCCGACGGGGTGCAGCGCTCGATGGCGCCGATCTCCGCGTTCCTCGTCGGCGCCGCGGTCGCGCGCGGCGCCGGGCTCGAGGAGGCCTGCGCGGCGGTCGAGTCGCTCACGCGGATGAGGGCCGGGCAGCGCCGGCCCGGATGACACGCATGTCACCTCTTGTGATCGCGTTCACAGACGGTAGTCTGGTACCTGCGGGCTCCCCCATCCAGCCGCCCCCGTCACCACCGAGAGGACCTGTCCGGTGATCAGCTTCCGTCCTTCGCAGTCCAAGAACACCCTTCACGCCGGCCGTGCGGCGAGGTTCGCCGCCGGCCTCATGCTCGCCGGCGCGCTCGGCGTCGCCGGTGCCGGCGCCGCCGGCGCCATCGAGGCCAATCCGCAGAAGATCGAGGCCAACCCCCAGGCCGCGGTCTCCGTGCAGAAGATCGAGACCAACCCGCTGAAGCGGATCGAGACCAATCCGCTGAAGATCGAGACGAACCCTCTGATCGAGACGAACCCTCTGATCGAGACCAACCCTCAGATCGAGACCAACCCGCAGAAGCGGATCGAGACGAACCCGCAGTACTGAGCGTCTCCGCTGCAGGTCGCTGCTGACCACGACGACGGCCGATGCCCCGCACGGGGCATCGGCCGTCGTCGTCCCTGGTCGTCGACTGGGGCGGCGCGCCGGGGCGGGTCCTCAGCGGTCCGCGATGTCGCCGACGTGGGTGATCGTGAGCACCGGCTCGCCGGCCTCGTCGGTCGCCTCCAGGTCGAGCTCCGCCTCGATCGCCCAGTCGTGGTTCCCCTCAGGGTCGTCGAGCACCTGCCGGATCCGCCACAGCCGGGACTCCTCGGTGATCTGCAGCAGCTGCGGGGAGCGGGCGGGGCCGTCGATGCCGACCTCGTCATAGGTGTCGTAGTAGGCGTCCATCGCCTCCGCCCAGCGCTTCCGGTCCCAGCCGGAGGCGCCGTCGAGCTCGGCGAGCCGCTCCTCGCGCTCGAAGGCGAAGTGCTCAACGCGCTGCCACAGGGCGGCCCGCACCATCGTGCGCAGCACCTTCGTCTGGGCGGAGAGGCCGCGGGGGCTCGTCGGCCGGATCTCCGAGGCCCCGTCGCCCAGGTCCTCCGGATGGGTCAGCGCCTCCCACTCGTCCAGCAGCGAGGAGTCGATCCCGCGCACCAGCACCCCGAGCCACTCGATCATGTCCTCGAGCTCCTCGGTGCGCAGGTCCTGCGGGACCGTGCGCCGCATCGCCTGGTAGGCGTCGGAGAGATAGCGCAGCACGATCCCCTCGGAGCGCTGCAGGCCGTAGCGCTGCACGAACTCGCTGAAGGTCTGCCCGGTCTCGTGGATCTCGCGCACCACGGACTTGGGGGAGAGGTCCTCGGCCCGCACCCAGGGCCGGCTGCGGGCGTAGATCTCGAGCGCGGCCTCGAGGTCCTCCTCGAGCGGCTTCGGCCAGGTGACCTCGTCCAGGCGGGCCATCCGCTCGGTGTACTCGACCCCGTCGGCCTTGAGCTCGGCGAGCAGCTCGCCGCGGGCGGCGTTCTGCTGGGCGAGCAGGATCTGGCGCGGATCCTCTAGGATCGCCTCGAGGATCGAGACGGTGTCCAGGGTGAGCGTCTCGGACTCCTCGTCCAGCGAGTCGATCATCGCGATCGCGAAGGGGGCCAGCGGCTGGTTCATCGTGAAGTCGAGCTGGAGGTCCTCGACCAGGGAGAAGCGACGCCCCAGATGGTCCACCTCCTCGAGCACTTCGATGATCTCCGCGTCCCGCAGGCCGCGGAAGATCTCCACCGCCTCGCGCACCAGCTTCAGCTTCTGGGCGCGGGTCTGGTGGCTGGTCATGATCAGGTGGCGCCCGGCGGCGACCGCATCGCCCGGCCGCGCGATCAGCGCGAGCACCATCGAGGCGGTGATCCGCAGGTGCGGGCGCAGCGCCTCGGGCGGGTTCTCGACGAGCTTGGTGAGGTTCTCCTCGGACCAGCTCACGGCGCCCTCGGGGATGCGGGGCTTCGGCTCCTTCTTCCGCTTCTTCGCGCTGTTGGGGGCCTTGCCGGCCTCCTCGCGGGCCCGCTGCTTGGCGCGCTCCCGCTCGAACTCGATGGTCCACGTCGGCGCCTGCACCACGACGTGACCGACGGTGTCGTAGCCGGCTCGTCCCGCCCGCCCGGCGATCTGGTGGAACTCGCGGGCGTTGAGCAGGCGCATCCGCTTGCCGTCGAACTTCGCCAGCCCCGTCAGCAGCACGGTGCGGATCGGCACGTTGATGCCCACGCCGAGGGTGTCGGTGCCGCAGATGATCTTCAGCAGCCCGGACTGGGCGAGCTTCTCCACCAGGCGCCGGTACTTCGGGAGCATGCCGGCGTGGTGCACGCCGATGCCCTCGCGCACCAGGCGGGAGAGGATCTGTCCGAAGCCCTTGGAGAAGCGGAAGTCGCCGATCAGCTCGCGGATCCGCTCCTTCTCCTCGGCGCTGAGGATCTTCCCGCCCTGCAGCGCCTGCGCCTGCTCGAGGGCCTCCTTCTGGGTGAAGTGGACGATGTACACCGGGGCGTCGCGGTCCTCGAGGATCGTCGTGATCGTGTCCGGCAGCGGTGTGAGCGACCAGCGGAAGTCCAGCGGCACGGGCCGCGGCGCATCGGCCACCACCGTCACGGCGCGCTCGGTGCGCTCCTCGAGGTCCTCCACGAAGAAGGAGACGTCGCCGAGGGTCGCGCTCATCAGCACGAACTGGCAGCGGGGCAGCTCCACGAGCGGCACCTGCCAGGCCCAGCCGCGCTGCGAGTCGCCGTAGAAGTGGAACTCGTCCATCACCGCGAGCCCCACCTCGGAGCCGGGACCGTCGCGCAGGGCGTGGTTGGCGAAGATCTCGGCGGTGCACACGATGATCGGCGCATCGTGGTTCACCGCGGAGTCGCCGGTCATCATGCCCACGTTCTCGGCGCCGAACTGCGCGACGAGGTCGAAGAACTTCTCGCTCACCAGCGCCTTGATGGGGGCGGTGTAGTACGAGCGCTCACCGCGGGCCATCGCGGCGAAGATCGCGGCGTAGGCGATCGTGGTCTTGCCCGAGCCGGTGGGGGTCGCGGCGATCACGTGGTCCCCGGCCGCGATGGCGAGCAGCGCCTCCTCCTGGTGGGGGTAGAGGGTGCGGCCGACCGATTCCTGCGCGGAGACGAACCCGTCGACGATGGCGTCCTGAGCGTTCTCGGCGGTGCGCGGGGGGAGGAAGGGCGTCAGGCTCGGCATGGGCCCAGTCTGCCAGGGTGCTCCGCAGGCGGACGGCGCTACGCTCGACGCGCACGCCCCGCCGACGGAAGGACGACGATGCCTGCACGACGCTCCGAGGACCCCTCCCTCACCGATGCCGAGAAGCGCAGCGAGGGGGCGCGGGAGCACTGGGACGAGGCCGCCCGCGCCGCCGCCCGCCCCACCCCGCTCCAGCGATCGTTACCTGATCGTGACAATGCTGCGGATGACACCTCCGGGGCCCTGTCGGCCGACGATGCCGAATCCGCCGCGGCCTGCGAGGACGACGGGGACGCCCTGGGAGCTTCCAGCGGTCAGGAAGCTACCGACCAGTAGTAAGCGTCCCGGACGTCGAACCGGACAGAAGCGGACGACCGGGAACTCTCGGGCGGAGTGACCTCGCTCACGTCGCGTAGCGTGCCGTCACGGCCCTGCAGGGTCGTCATCCCACCCTCGTTGTCCCGCTGTCGAAAGGCACTCTCGTGACGCACTCCACCGTTCTCCGTCGCTGCACCAGACTCCTGGGCGGTGCCGCCCTCGTCGCGGGCCTCGCCGTCGGCGGCGCCGGCGCCGCCACCGCGGACGGCTCCGACGTCGAGCGCACCGAGCTCTCCGGTACCGCGCAGACCGACGCGCACGGCTACTGGACCTCCGAGCGCATGGAGGCCGCGATCCCCGCCGGCGACCTCGCGCCCGAGGACGCCCCGTCGCACGCGGACGTCGAGAAGGGCGAGCCCACCACCGTCCAGGGCCGCAGCGCCGAGGCGCCGGGCAAGAACAAGAAGGCCGCCGAGTCGAAGGACACCGTCGGCAAGGTCTTCTTCACCCAGGGCGGCCAGGACTACGTCTGCTCCGGCAACTCCGTCGCCTCCTCGAACGGCTCGACCGTCTCGACCGCCGGGCACTGCGTCAACGACGCCGGCACCTGGGCCACCAACTGGGTCTTCGTGCCCGGCTACGACCACGGCGACGCCCCCTACGGCACCTGGGCCGCGACCGATCTCGTCTCCACCGACGAGTGGGTCTCCGGCGAGGACATCAGCTACGACGTCGCCTTCGCGACCGTGAGCCCCGAGAGCGGCAGCGGCACCCTCGAGGACGCCGTCGGCTCCACCTCGATCGCCTTCAACCGCGAGCGGGGCGCCGACTACGACGCCTACGGCTACCCGGCCGCCGCGCCCTTCGACGGCGAGTCCCTCGAGAGCTGCTCCGGCACCGCGAGCGACGACACCATCGGCGGCACCCTCTCCCAGGGCATCTCCTGCGACATGACCGGCGGCTCCTCCGGCGGTCCCTGGTTCCTCGGCGACGGGGCGCAGAACTCCGTGAACAGCTTCGGCTACAACGGCCAGGCGAACGTGATGTACGGCCCGTACTTCGGCGCCGAGGCGCAGGCCGCCTACGACGAGGCAGCCGCCTGAGCGCAGCCCCACTCCTGAGGAGGGCCGGCACCCCGCGAGGGTGCCGGCCCTTCCGGCGTCTCAGCGCCCGACGGGCGCGCTCGCCTCGAGCCCCTCGAGCTCGGCGAGGATCCGCTCACGCAGCGCGTCGGCCCCGGCGGCCAGCTCCCGCTGGCGCCGCACGTACTCCGCCTTGCCGCGCGGGGTCTCGATCGGCACCACCCCGTAGCCCAGCGGCCGCACGTCGTACGGGCTCGCCTCCATGTCCAGCACCCGCGTGGCGCGGGCGTGCTCGAAGCAGTCCAGCACCAGGCCCGAGGGCAGCAGCGGCGTGAGCTTCATGGCCCACTTGTACAGGTCCATCCCCACATGCAGGCAGGCCGGGTTGTCGTGGTCGACCTGCGTCGCACGGGTCGGCTCCATGGAGTTGCGCGGCGCGGCCGACGGGGTGAAGAAGCGGAACGCGTCCAGGTGCGAGCAGATCAGGTTCTCCCGCTCCACGACAGCGTCGGTCTCGGCCTGCGTGAGGCGCAGGGGCAGGTCCTCATGGCGCTGCTGCCCCTCGGTCAGGCCGTGCACCATCGCCCACTCGTGCAGCCCGAAGCAGCCGAACTCCGGCCGGCGCCGCGTGAGCGTCGAGGCCCGCAGCAGGCGCGTCATGAAGGTGAAGGCAGAGGCCCGCTCGGCCAGATAGCGCTCGACATCCGCCCGCCGCACCGCCTTCGGACCGGGCGACTCCACGTACCAGGACCGCCTCCCCGCCTCGTCCACATCGGCGATGACCGGGTTCCCGTCGGCATCGAGATCGGCCGACGCCTCGTATCCCACCCGCCATCCGGGGTGCCAGCGCCGCAGCCGAGCGGGGGAGAAGGGGTAGTAGGTGAACAGGAAGTCCTCCACCGCATGCTTCTCGCCGCGCTGCTTCCGCTGCCGATGTGCGGCGGTCAGCGCATCGGCCCGCTCCTCGTGCGCCGTGCGCGCAGCAGCGGCCTCGGCGGCCGTCAGCACCGTCACCGCCCGAACTCCCCGGCCAGATAGCGCCGATGCGCGTCGATCGCGGCATGAGCAGGGCGTCCGCCGGACCGCAGATCTTCGCCGTGATCCCGGAAGCTCTCACCGCGCCACATCGCGTAGTTCGCTGTCGTCACGAGTGCTGTGAGCGAGCGCCCGTCCCGAGTCTGCACGGTCGTCGCCCCTCGGAGGAAGAAGTCAGGGGAGGTTCTGATGACCTGCACCTCGTGCCAGGCCAGTCGATGGGTGACGAGGAAGTTGACGATCGTCAGACCTGAGGTGCTCACGGTGAACCGTAGGCGCGTGAGAACCACGGCAGCCGCAATGGTGAGGAGGGAGGGAGGGGTTATCAGCACGAGCAGCGCTGGATTCTTGGAGTGCCCGACGAGCAGAAGCAGTCCAATGCCGAGAACGAGGAGGATGGGGAGCCCCAAGAAGACCAGCACCGCGATCCGAGCCACGTTCACATGAGGCGCGTGGTAGAGGACGGAGCCGGAGGTGCTGGACGTGGAGGGCATCGTGTCTTCCTGGAGGCGGTGAACGAAAGGGGACATGGGGAGTGCTCCCCATGGTCGTCGTCGGTGCCCGATACTACGGTCGACCGTGGCGGCTGCGCGTACGGCTTCGTCGGTCGAGCCGCGTGATTCTGAGGGGTGATATGGAGGGTGGGGACTGGGGATGGGGTTCTACGGAGCGGACACCGAGCAGCTGCGCGAACATGCCGAGGCTGTGCGTCTGGGGGAGCAGAGCCTGGCGGAGCTGTTCGAGTCACTGGACTCCGTCGTGCGCACGGTCTCCTGGGACGGCCCGGACGCGGAAGGCTTCCGCTCCCAGTGGGGATCGCTGATCTCCGGTAGTGCACGGGACGTATGCGACAGCCTCCGTCGCCGGTCCGAAGAGGCTGATCGCGAAGCCGACGAGCAGGACGGCGCAAGCCAGGAGGAGGGGGGAACCGGCTTGCCCTGGGGGCCCTTGCCGATGCCGTGGGACGGGGTGCTGAGAAGTCTCAAGGAGGACACGTCGCAGGAGAGCGATGGCTTCTTCGGTGACCTTCTAGGGGGGCCGGAGTCCGGGTATCACGGCTCCTTGCTGTGGAACGTCCGGAGCATCGGTGTCGATGCGATGGGCTTCGTCCCCGACCCGACCGGCATCACGAACATTCTGCAGCTCCCAGACGATATTGCGAACGTCAACATCGGCTTGTATGACGCATCGCAGAGCTTCCAGGATGGAGATCTGTTCGGAACGATGGATGGGCTGATCACGGCCGGAATCAACGGTGCGGATGCTGCTTTCAACGTGATCGGGGCTATTCCCACCCCGGTGACGAAGGTCGTGGGCGAATTCGGTGGCATGATCACGGGCGGATTGGACATGGAGTGGTCTGCGGCCACCGCTGCGGCGCAGGGCTCGGCGATCGCGGGAGGACCGGGCGAGGGGTCCACGACCAGATTCCTGGTCGAGACGCCCTTCGCACTCTTCGATCAGGTGACCGGGACCACCAAGGGAGGCGACCTCATCGGAACGGCCACCGAGACCGCGGACTCCAACTACGCCCGGTTGACCGAATCCGTGCGTGAGAACGTTCCGTTCATCGATCCGGTGCTCGATGCGCAGCAGGAGGCGGTCCAGGCCGGTGCCGATCACCTCTGGGGAGATGCGGTCGAAGGAACGGCGACGAGAGTCAACGACGGGGTCCGGGACATCGTCGATCTCTTCACGTGACGCGGTAGATCCCCGCTTCCACGACCGATGCCAGGACACTGGAAACCTCGTGGTCCATCAGCGAGATCGCGTCAGCGCGGAGAGGATCGTCCTCCGACTCCTGGATCAGGGCCAGCGCGCGGGTCCCGGTGAGTATCCACAGCGTGCCGACGTTCTCGCCCGTGCTCTGGATGCGCACGCATGCCGTGTACTCGCCGACCGAGTTCTGCAGGTCCTCGTCGTCGAGGAAGTCGTCTGCAGGTCCTTCCCAGAGAGCTCTCTGGCTGTCCTCCTCGGGGGCGGTGTACCGCTCCTTCGCGTCGTGCACGGGCACGCAGAACGCGCGAAGCACCCCGAGAGCACTCTCCTGCTCAGTCATGACGAAGTGGTGGATGCCCTCGGCGGACACCTGCTCCTGCAGGATCGATCCGTCGCTGTCGACGAAGAGCTGGACTGCCCCGCGAGGACGAAGTTCGTCCACTGCATCCACAGTGACCACTGCATGCCGCCGTCGGACGATGATCCCGGTCACCAGGGCATTTGGTGTCGGCCGCCCCGTATCCGTGCGAGGGGTACGTCCTTCGATCTGGGCGACGGCGAACTCGGGCGCCAGGATGCCCCGAGCGAAGAGCGAGCGAGCGGATGAGAGCCGTGCCTGCAGACGGGAGAAACCCTGATCGGAGCCCTCCTGAGCGCTGACCCAGGGGAGATGCACCGCCTCCTGCTCGGGATCGTCCACCAGGGCGAGGACTTCCTCGTCCGTCAGGCTCAACAGAGATGTCGGTCCTTCGAGGCCGTGTCGTGATAGCGCACCAGCGCTCATCACTTCTCGCTCACCGGGCGCGGGAGCTGGTTGAATCACGTGGGTTCTCCTCCGCGTCGAGCACCGGGTGTTGCTTGCGGTGCTGAGACCTCTCTCGATCCTGGGCATCGTATCCAGGAGGGGGGCAGTCGCATTCATGCCCGCTCTCGTCCATGTCGTGAAGCCGTCGCGGAGCGAACATTTCGCGCGGGGCGGCGTCGGTCGCGGCGACGTGGCCGGGAGAGGTGACGCCGACTCCGGCGTCATCCCCGCACGAGCAGCGGCCGAGAGCCGTGAGGGTCGCCTCCAGTCGGGAGGCCCGCCGGTCACCTCTCCTCCTCACCACCCGCTCATCCACATCAGGGATCGCGTCGTCGCAGAGGCGGCCGGTCGGCCCCTAGCGTGCCGGGCATCCCCTCGACCGACCCCACCCAAGGAGCCCCCGATGACCGGCATCGACTTCGACTGCCACGCCTGCGCGGCGACCCACCTCGGCGCCGACGGCACCAGGGACCGGCCCTGGCCGGTGCTGTCGTTCGCGGTCCCGGACCCCGTGCTCCGGCTCGCCCCGCACGAGCTCCGTGATGTCGAGATCACCGAGGACCTGTGCTTGATCGAGCGCCCCGAGGGGGCCGAGCAGTACGTGCGGGTGTCGATGCACGTGCCGATCCGCGACGACCCCGAGCGCCGCATGGAGTACGCGCCATGGGTGTCCCTGGCCGAGGACGACGTCCTCGACATCCTCGATCACCTCGGGGACGACGGCTACAGGACGTTCTACCCGGGCCGCCTCGCGAGCGCGCTGCCCGGCTACGAGACAGCGGGGCCCGTGCCGGTCCTCGTGCACTCCCGCGGGTACCTCCGCCCGTTGATCGGCCCCGATCCCACGAACGAGAACCCGATCGGGCGCGACCTCCTGGGCGGCATCACCCGGGAGGAGGCCGAGCTGCGCATCCGCGCCTTCCTGCTTCGGTGAGCCGCGGCGAAGGGGGAGGGGCGCTCAGGCCTCGTCGAAGGCCGATCCTTCGGGAGCCTGCGCCTCGGCCAGCAGCTCCCGGACCCGCGGGATCACCTCGGTGCCGTAGAGGCGGATCGACTCCATCAGCTGCTCATGCGGCATAGGGCCGTTGGCGTACTTGAGGTCGAAGCGGTCGATGCCGAGCGAGGTGATCGTCCGCGCGATCTTCTGCGCGACGGTCTCCGGGGAGCCGACGTACAGCGCGCCGTGATCCGCCTCCGCCTCGAACTCTCCGATCCCCGAGGGGCCCCAGCCGCGCTCGCGCCCGATCTCGTTGCGATTGTGGATCCAGTGCGGGGCGAGCTGCTCGCGCGCGGCGGCGTCGGTCGCGGCGACGTGCCCGGGGGAGTGGACGCCGACGGGACGGCGCTGCCCGCCGAGCTTCGCGGTCGCCTCGTGGAAGAGGTCGACATAGGGCGCGAAGCGCTGCGCGGGCCCGCCGATGATCGCGAGCATCAGCGGCAGTCCGTGGCGGGCGGTGCGGATGACCGAGTTCGGGCTCCCGCCGACGGCGACCCAGGTGGGCAGCTCCCGCTCCAGCGCGGGGTGCAGCGACTGCTCCTTCAGCGGCGCGCGGGTGGTGCCGGACCAGGTGATCGGCTCGCCGGCGAGCGCCGTCACCAGTAGGTCGAGCTTCTCCTCGAAGAGGGTCTCGTAGTCCTGCATCGCGAAGCCGAACAGCGGGAAGGACTCGGTGAAGGAGCCTCGGCCCACGGTGAGCTCGGCCCGGCCCTGCGAGAGCGCGTCGAGCGTGGAGAAGCGCTCGACCACCCGCAGCGGGTCGTCGGAGCTGAGCACGATCACGGCGGTCCCCAGCGTGATCCGTTCGGTGCGTTGCGCTAGCGAGGCGAGCACCATGTCCGGCGCGCTGACCGCGAAGTCGGGCCGGTGGTGCTCGCCGATCGAGAAGTGGTCGATGCCGACCTGATCGGCGAGCTCGCCCTGGGCGACGATGTCGCGGATCACCTGCGCCGGCGCGACGGGATCTCCCGCGCCGTCCACGGTGACGTCCCCGAAGGTGTCCAGGCCGAAGGTGATGGATCCAGGATCGATGCTCATCTGACTGCGCTCCCCGCTAGAATGATTGACGATTCAAGCATAGGGCAGTGCGGCGACCGGGTCCAGTCGGGGGCGGCGTCCGCCCGGACGGCGCCGGCCCCGACGGTGTCCGTCCCGACCGGTCACCGCTCCTCCCACCGCGGCTCCCGCTTCTCGGCGAAGGCCGCCGCGCCCTCGGCGGCATCCTCGCTCGAGAGCACGCGCTGCTGGGCCTCCCGGATCCGCCGCCACGCCGGCCGCCCCCAGCTGTCCTCGTGCACCGTCGAGTGCACGAGATCCTTCGTGGCCCGCACCGCGAGCGGCGCGTTCGCGGCGATCCGCTCCGCCAGCGCGAGCGCCTCCACGAGGACCGCACCGGGCGCGCTCACGGAGTTGACCAGCCCCCACTCCAGGGCCTCCTGCGGCGAGATCCGGTCCCCGGTCAGCAGCTTCTCGAGCGCGAGCTTGGGCGGCACCTGCTGCGGGAGGCGCATCGCCCCGCCCGCCACCGCGATCAGCCCGCGACGCACCTCGGGCAGCGCCAGATGCGCCGCCGAATCGATCAGCGCCTGGTCGCTCGCGAGCACCAGCTCCGCCCCGAGTCCGACCGCCGGACCGTTCACCGCCGCGATCACGGGCACGGAGACCAGATGCCCCGCGATCCCCGCGAAGCCCCGCTCGGGCCGGGTGCGGGAGTGGGCGCTCTCCCCGCGGGCGAAGGCCTTGAGGTCCATCCCGGCGCAGAACGCCCGGCCCGCCCCGGTCAGCACGATCACCCGCGTCGCCGGATCCGTCTCGGCCCCCGCGACCGCGTCGCCGAGCGCGGTGGCGAGGGCGTCGTCGACCGCGTTCAGCGCCTCTGGGCGGTGCAGCGTCAGCACACGGACATGCTCGTGCTGTGCGGTCAGCACCAGCTCCCCTCCGATCATCGCGGACCCATCCTGATCGCCCCGTCGAGACGGATCACCTCGCCGTTGAGCATCGGGTTCTCCACGATGTGCCGCACCAGCGCCGCGTACTCCGCGGGCCGGCCCAGCCGGCTCGGATGCGGGACCTGCGCCGCGAGGGAGTCGCGCACCTCCTCGGACAGCCCCGCCATCATTGGCGTCTCGAAGGTGCCCGGCGCGATCGCCATCACCCGGATCCTCGAGGCGGCGAGCTCCCGGGCGGCGGGCAGCGTGAGCGAGGCGACGGCGCCCTTGGAGGCCGCATAGGCCGTCTGCCCGATCTGCCCGTCGAAGGCGGCCACCGACGCCGTGTTCACGACGACCCCGCGCTCCTCGCCCAGCTGCGGCACCGACTGCATCGCCTCGGCGGCGACGCCCATCACCGTCACCGTGCCCAGCAGGTTCACGCGCACCACCTGCTCGAAGCCCGTCAGCGGCATCAGTCCGTCGCGACCCACCAGCCGCTTCGCCTGCACGATCCCGGCGCAGCTGACGACCACTCGCAGCGGACCGAGCGATACAGCGAGCTCCACGGCCTCCCGCACCTGCGCTTCGTCGGTCACGTCGGCCGCGACGAAGCGCGCCCCGCCGCCGAGCCGCTCGGCGACGACCTCGCCGTCTGAGCCCGGCAGGTCCACGAGCACCACGTGGGCGCCGGCCGCGGCCAGTGCCTCCCCGGTCGCGAGCCCCAGGCCCGAGGCGCCCCCGGTCACGAGTGCGACATTCCCTGCGACATCCATCGGTCTGCCGCCTTCCTCGCGCTCCGTCGCGCGATCGGTCCGTCTGCGCGCGAGCCTATCCCGCCGCCCCCGCTCCGGGCCGGGCGAGGCGAGCGCCTAGACTGGCGCGCATGCGCATCGCCCGATTCACCACCGGCGAAGACCCGATGTTCGGCATCGTCCAGGAGAAGGACGGCCAGGACATGGTCTACGGCATCACCGGTGATCCCCTGTACACAGAGATCCGCCCCACCGGGAAGATCCTCCCGCTCGAGGACGTGCGGCTGCTCGCCCCCGTCATCCCGCGCTCGAAGGTGGTGTGCGTCGGCCGGAACTACGCCGCCCACGCCGCCGAGCTCGGCAACGAGGTGCCCGACCAGGCCCTGTACTTCCTCAAGCCCAACACCGCCGTCGTCGGCCCCGGCGACCCCGTGGTCGTCCCCTCCTACAGCCAGGAGGTGAGCCTCGAGGCGGAGCTGGCCGTGGTCATCAAGCGGATGGCCAAGGACCTCGCGCCCGAGCAGGTCGCCGACCACGTGCTGGGATACACCTGCGCGAACGACCTCACAGCCCGGGACTCCCAGCGCGCCGAGGACCAGTGGTTCCGCGCCAAGGCCTTCGACACCTCCTGCCCGATCGGGCCCTGGATCGAGACCGATCTCGATCCTGCCGCAGGACTGGCGATCTCCTCCCGCGTCGACGACGAGACCGCCCAGTCCGGCTCCACGGCCGACATGGTGCGCGGCGTGCCCGAGCTGATCGCCGAGATCTCCTCCGTCGTGACCCTCCTGCCCGGCGACATCGTGCTCACCGGCACCCCCGCCGGCGTCCGCACCGTCGAGCCCGGCGCCCGGATCGACGTCGAGATCGAGGGGATCGGGACCCTGTCCAACCCCCTCGTGCGCCGCTGAGCCCGCCCCCGAACCTCCAGGGAGAACCCTTCGTGACCACCACCCCCGCCGCTGCCTCGACCCCCGACGAGGTCCGCGTCCGCTTCTGCCCCAGCCCCACCGGCACCCCGCACGTCGGCATGGTGCGCACCGCCCTGTTCAACTGGGCCCACGCCCGCCACCACGGCGGCAAGCTCGTCTTCCGCATCGAGGACACCGACGCCGCCCGCGACAGCGAGGAGTCCTACCACCAGCTGCTCGACGCCATGCGCTGGCTCGGCATCGACTGGGACGAGGGCGTCGAGGTCGGCGGCCCGGACGGCCCCTACCGCCAGTCCCAGCGCGGCGAGATCTACCAGGACGTGATCGCCAAGCTGAAGGAGTCCGGGCACATCTACGAGTCCTTCTCCACCGCGGAGGAGATCGCCGAGCGCCACCGCGCCGCCGGCCGCGACCCGCAGCTCGGCTACGACGGCCACGACCGCGACCTCACCGAGGAGCAGAAGGCCGCCTTCCGCGCCGAGGGCCGCGAGCCCACCTGGCGCCTGCGCATGCCGCAGGAGGACATCACCTTCACCGACATGGTGCGCGGCGAGATCACCTTCAAGGCCGGCTCCACGCCCGACTTCGTCGTCGTGCGCGCGAACGGCCAGCCGCTCTACACCCTGGTCAACCCCGTGGACGACGCCCTCATGCGCATCACCCATGTGCTGCGCGGCGAGGACATCCTCTCCTCCACCCCGCGCCAGATCGCGCTCTACCGGGCGCTGATCGAGATCGGCGTCGCCGAGCGCGTGCCGGAGTTCGGCCACCTCCCTTATGTGATGGGGGAGGGGAACAAGAAGCTCTCCAAGCGCGACCCGCAGGCGGACCTCTTCCTCTACCGGGAGCAGGGCTTCATCCCCGAGGGCATGGTCAACTACCTCGCCCTGCTCGGCTGGGGCTTCAGCGCCGACGAGGACATCTTCAGCCGCGAGCAGCTCGTCGAGCGCTTCGACGCCTCCGACGTGAACCCGAACCCGGCGCGCGTGGACCTCAAGAAGGCCACCGCCATCAACGCCGACCACATCCGCCTGCTCCCCGAGGACGTCTTCGTCGAGCGGCTCATCCCGTACCTGCAGTCCGGGGGAGTGCTCGGCGAGACCGTCACCGAGGAGCAGCGCGCCCTCGTCGTCGCCGCCGCGCCGCTGGTGCAGACCCGCATGAACCTCCTCGGCGAGGCGAGCGACCTGATGGGCTTCCTCTTCGTGGCCGACGAGGACCTCGTGATCCAGGACGACGCGACCAAGAAGCTCGGCGACGACCCCGTCGCGGTGCTCGACCGCGCGATCTTGGAGGTCGAGGCGATCGCGGAGGACGCGTTCACGGCCGCGGCGCTCGAGCCCGCCCTGCGCGGCGCGATCGTGGACGACATGGGCATCAAGCCCCGGCTCGCCTTCGGGCCGCTGCGCGCCGCGATCTCCGGCCGGCGCATCTCCCCGCCCCTGTTCGAGTCCATGGAGCTGCTGGGCCGCTCCTCGAGCCTCGTGCGCCTGCGCGCCCTGCGCGAGCGCCTCGCGACGGAGGCCTGAGCGGCAGGGCTGTGGGGCCCGGCAGGACAGCGTGCCGAGCCTCACAGCCCGAAAGGGCCCTCTCGCTTTGTGCTCCGCGGGAGAAGCCGGTAGAGTCTTCACTCGGTACGGCACGCAGAACAGCGCGGGAAGTCCACGGAAACCACCGGGGAACGGAACGTGAAGGGCTGCGGAAAGTGCTTCTCACCATGGGGTATGGTGTAATTGGCAACACAACGGTTTCTGGTACCGTCATTCTAGGTTCGAGTCCTGGTACCCCAGCGCTTCGCAGCGATCATCCGCTGCGCGGTCCGCGCCCCGTTCGTCTAGCGGCCTAGGACGTCGCCCTCTCACGGCGGTAACACCGGTTCAAATCCGGTACGGGGTACGAGGCGAGATCCACTGGATCTCGCACCCGCCCCGTTCGTCTAGCGGCCCAGGACGTCGCCCTCTCACGGCGGTAACACCGGTTCAAATCCGGTACGGGGTACGAGCAGGAGCCGGCACCACTGGTGCCGGCTCCTTCTGCATTCCGAGGTCCTGTCCGAGGTCCTGTCGGCGGCCGGCCCCGACAGAGTATCGTCGTGACATGGCGCACACAGAAGCTCCGAAGATCACGGTCGGCGTCTTCGACGCGGACGAGTCCGATCAGGCGGTCCGCTGGGCCGCACGCCATGCCGCCACCGTCGGCGGCGCCCTCCATCTCGTCCACGCCTTCGTGTGGACCGAGCTCGACGTCAACGTCGACCCGATCTCCGGGATGCCGGGCTCCGGCTTCCGCAGTGCGTCCGACACCCTGCTGCGCGAGGCCGCCGAGCTCGCGCGGGAGCGGGCCCCCGAGGTCGAGACCACCACCGAGGTGATCGACGGCAACTCCGTGCCGGTCCTGGTCCACGCCAGCCAGGGCTCGGACCTGCTGGTCCTCGGCGGGCGGGGGCTGGGCCGGCTGATGACCCTCATCGTCGGCTCCAAGAGTCTCGCCCTCGCCGCCCGCGCCCACTGCCCCGTCGTGGTGGTGCGGGGGAACATCGACGGCGACGGCCCCGTCGGTCTCGTGCACCACGAGACCTCGACCGAGGTGGTGGCCCGCGCCGCCGACCTCGCGGAGGCCTACGGACGCGACATCCATCTCGTGGTGCGACCGGGCACCTCGCCCGAGCAGGCCCAGGAGATCCTCGCCGCCACGGCGCAGCGGATCGCGCTCAGCCACCCCTCGGTCTTCGTGAAGGACGTGGCCGTGGCGACCTCCGACAACGCCAAGCAGCTGGTCGAGGCCAGCGAGAACGCGAGCGTCATGGTCGTGGCGGGGGAGCGGGACGAGGGCGGCTCCGGGAAGATCGCCGCGCCGCGCCAGCTCGTGAACGTGCTGCGCTACGCCAACACGCCCGTGTGGATCGAGCGGGAGTGAGGCGCGGGTGATCAGGCGCCGGCGCGGCGCAGCAGCTCGGTGAGATGGTTCGCCGAACTCATCACGGACGGGGCATGGAGCCGGCCCGGCTGACGGGTGATCCGCTCGATCGGCCCGGAGATGCTCAGCGCCGCGACCACGCGTCCGTTCGGCCCGCGCACCGGCGCGGAGACGGAGCCGACGCCCGGCTCGCGCTCACCGATCGACTGCGCCCAGCCGCGACGGCGCACCGCCGAGAGCTGGGTCGCGGTGAAGCGCGCCCCGAGCAGGCCCCGGTGGAGCCGGTCCGGCTCCTCCCAGGCCAGCAGGATCTGCGCGGCGGAGCCCGCCCGCATCGTCAGCGCCTCCCCGAGCGGGACCGAGTCGCGCAGGCCGATCGGCCGCTCGGCGGCGGCCACGCAGATGCGGTGGTCGCCCTGGCGGCGGTACAGCTGCGCGGACTCCCCGGTGTGGTCCCGCAGGGCCGCGAGCACGGGCCCGGCCGAGGCCAGCAGCCGGTCCTCGCCGGCGGCCGCGGCGAGCTCGCCGAGGCGCGGACCGAGGATGAAGCGGCCCTGCATGTCACGGGCCACCAGATGGTGGTACTCGAGCGCCACCGCGAGGCGGTGCGCGGTGGGGCGGGCCAGTCCCGTCGACTGCACGAGCTGGGCGAGGGTGGCAGGGCCGGCCTCGAGGGCGCCGAGCACGACGGCGGCCTTGTCGAGCACGCCGACGCCGCTTCCGTTCTCCTCCGGGGTGTTGTCCATGCTCCGATATTGCCGTCTTATTGAGTGAGACGCAAGTGCATCGGATCGTGGACCCGCCCACGATGAGTGCAGCGCCCGAGACCGGGCGCGACTGCGCATCAGCACGCATCCCCACGAAGGATGCAGGGAAGGATCGACATGGCGGGGACCCTCGCGGAGAAGGTGTGGGCGGATCACGTGGTCCGCCGCGGTGAGAACGGCGAGCCGGATCTGCTCTACATCGACCTCCAGCTCCTGCACGAGGTCACGAGCCCGCAGGCCTTCGACGGCCTGCGCCAGGAGGGGCGCGAGCCCCGCCGCATCGACCAGACCCTCGCGACCGAGGACCACAACACCCCCACGATCGACATCGACAAGCCGATCGCGGACATCACCTCGCGCACCCAGATCGACACGCTGCGCCGCAACGCCGAGGAGTTCGGCGTGCGCATCCACTCCCTCGGTGACAAGGATCAGGGCATCGTCCACGTCGTGGGACCGCAGCTGGGGCTGACCATGCCCGGCATCACCGTCGTGTGCGGCGACTCGCACACCTCCACCCACGGCGCCTTCGGCGCGCTGGCCTTCGGCATCGGCACCTCCGAGGTGGAGCACGTGCTGGCCACCCAGACCCTGCCGCTGACCCCCTTCAAGACCATGGCGGTCACCGTTACCGGCTCCCTGAAGCCGGGCGTCACCGCGAAGGACATCATCCTCGCCGTGATCGCGAAGATCGGCACCGGCGGCGGCGCGGGCTACGTGCTCGAGTACCGCGGCGAGGCGATCCGCGAGCTCTCCATGGAGGGCCGCATGACGATCTGCAACATGTCCATCGAGGCCGGTGCCCGCGCCGGCATGATCGCGCCCGACGAGACCACCTTCGAGTACGTCAAGGGCCGTCCCCACGCCCCGCAGGGGAAGGACTGGGACGAGGCCGTCGAGTACTGGAGGACGCTGCGCACCGACGACGACGCGACCTTCGACGCCGAGGTCGTCATCGACGCCGACGAGCTCGAGCCCTTCGTCACCTGGGGCACCAACCCCGGCCAGGGCCTGCCGCTGTCCGCCGCGGTCCCCGCCCCGGAGGACTTCGTCGACGAGACCGACCGCTACGCTGCCGAGCGGGCGCTGGAGTACATGGACCTGGTCCCCGGCACGGCGCTGAAGGACATCAAGGTCGACACCGTCTTCATGGGCTCGTGCACCAACGGCCGCATCGAGGACCTGCGCGCCTTCGCCTCCGTGCTCGAGGGCCGCACCAAGCACCCCGACGTGCGCGTCCTGGTCGTGCCGGGCTCCGCCCGCGTGCGCCTCCAGGCCGAGCAGGAGGGCCTGGACGAGGTGTTCCTCGACTTCGGCGCCGAGTGGCGCCAGGCCGGCTGCTCGATGTGCCTGGGCATGAACCCCGACCAGCTCGCCCCCGGCGAGCGGGCCGCCTCCACCTCCAACCGCAACTTCGAGGGCCGGCAGGGCAAGGGCGGGCGCACCCACCTCGTCTCGCCCGTCGTCGCCGCCGCCACCGCTGTGCGCGGCACCCTGTCCTCCCCGTCCGACCTGCTGACCCACGCCTGAGGAGCCCCGCCATGGAAGCCCTCACCACGCACACCGGCATCGGCGTCCCGCTGCGTCGCAGCAACGTCGACACCGACCAGATCATCCCCGCCGTCTACCTCAAGCGCGTCACCAAGACCGGCTTCGACGACGGCCTGTTCCACGCCTGGCGCACCAACGACCCCGAGTTCGTGCTGAACAAGCCCGCCTACGCGCAGGGCTCCGTGCTCGTGGCCGGCCCTGACTTCGGCACCGGCTCCTCCCGCGAGCACGCCGTGTGGGCGCTGCGCGACTACGGCTTCAAGGCGGTGCTCTCGACCCGCTTCGCGGAGATCTTCCGCGGCAACTCCGGCAAGCAGGGCCTGGTCGCCGGGATCCTCACGCAGGACGACATCGAGCAGCTGTGGAAGATCCTCGAGGAGAACCCCGGCGCCGAGGTGACCGTGGACCTCGAGAACCGTCAGGTCAGCGCGGGCGACTCGACGTTCCGCTTCGAGATCGACGACTACACCCGCTGGCGCCTGATGGAGGGCCTGGACGACATCGGCCTCACCCTCCGCCACGAGGAGGACATCACCGCCTTCGAGCAGAAGCGCCCCTCCTGGATGCCGAAGACGCTGCCGGCCCGCACCGCCGACACGCACTGAGGAACCACCTGCACCCTCGCGGCCTGCCCACCCCTCCCGTGGGGCGGGCAGGCCGCTCCGGTATGGTGAGCCGGTCAGATATGGGCGTGCTGACGTCCGTCCCTCCAGGCAAGGACACCATGAGCTCCACATTCCACGTGCGCGGCGGGCGCCCGCTCGACGGCGAGATCACCGTCCGCGGCGCCAAGAACCTGGTCTCCAAGGCGATGGTCGCCGCGCTGCTGGGCACCTCGCCGAGCGTGCTCCGCTCCGTCCCCGACATCTCCGACGTCCGGATCGTCTCGAACCTGCTGTCGATCCACGGCGTGAAGATCGAGCACGATGTCGCCGGCGGCGAGCTGCGCCTGGACCCCTCGAACGTCGAGCGGGCCCACGTGGCCGACATCGACGCCCACGCCGGCAGCTCCCGCATCCCGATCCTCTTCTGCGGCCCGCTGCTGCACCGCCTGGGCGAGGCGATCATCCCCGACCTCGGCGGCTGCCGCATCGGCGACCGGCCGATCAACTACCACCTCGACGTGCTGCGCAGCTTCGGCGCCCACGTCGACAAGCGCGAGATGGGCATCCACATCACCGCGCCGAACGGCCTGAAGGGCACGAAGATCCACCTCGAGTACCCGAGCGTCGGTGCAACCGAGCAGGTGCTGCTCACCGCGGTGCGCGCCCAGGGCGTCACCGAGCTGACGAACGCCGCGGTCGAGCCCGAGATCGAGGACCTCATCGCAGTGCTGCAGAAGATGGGCGCGATCATCTCCCTGCAGACCGACCGCACCATCACCATCGAGGGCGTCGACGAGCTCGGCGGCTATGAGCACGTCGCCCTCGCGGACCGGATCGAGGCGGGGTCCTGGGCCTGCGCGGCTCTGGTCACCAAGGGCTCGGTCTTCGTGCGCGGCGCGCAGCAGAAGCCGATGTCGACCTTCCTGAACATCTACCGCAAGGTCGGCGGCGGGATCGAGATCCGCGAGGACGGCATCCGCTTCTACCACCCCGGCACCCCGCTGAAGGCGATCGCGCTCGAGACCGACGTGCACCCCGGCTTCATGACCGACTGGCAGCAGCCGCTCGTGGTCGCCCTCACCCAGGCCGACGGCATCTCGATCCTCCACGAGACGGTCTACGAGAACCGTCTGGGCTTCACCCGTGCGCTGAACGACATGGGCGCCCGGATCCAGGTCTACCGCGAGTGCCTCGGCGGCTCCTCCTGCCGCTTCGGCCGCTCCAACTACAACCACTCCGCCGTCGTCTCGGGCCCGAGGGAGCTGCACGGCGCCGACATCACCGTGCCCGACCTGCGCGGCGGCTTCTCGTACCTCATCGCGGCGCTCGGTGCCGAGGGGGTCTCCACGATCCGCGGCATCGGCCTGATCGATCGCGGCTACGAGTCCTTCCGCGACAAGCTCACCGCCCTCGGGGCCGAGTACTGGGAGGGGGAGGAGTGAGCGAGGAGCGCGCGGAGCTCGGGACCGGGGGCACCCCGATCGCCGGCGCGGCCGGCTCCCTCGCCCTGCGGGACATCCCGATCCCGGACTACTGCGACGTCGTGATCGTCCCGACCGGCGGGGTCGAGGAGTCGGATCCGCGGGTGTGGGCCGAGGCGATCTTCGCCCACGAGAACACCCCGCTCGGCTCCCGCGGCCTGCGCGCCCTGCGCGACGAGGCGGTGCGGCTGTTCGACATGGTCCCGCCGCCGCAGAAGGAGTTCGTGGCCGACGAGGTGGTGGGCTCGGAGGCCCTCATCGTCGACGACGACGACAAGCTCGCCGTCCGCATCGGCGTGGCGCTCCTGCCTGGCGGGGACCTGCTGCAGGTGACCACGGCGGTGAAGTACAAGACCGTGCGGGGACGGCTCGCCTTCGCGCCGCGCCGCCTGATGCACGCCGCGGCCGTGAACACCCTCGCCCGTCGGGCGCCGACGACGCTCCGCCGCCGGGCTCTGACCGGCGACCGGCGTGCGGCCTCCCTCACCTCGCAGGTCTCCCGCCGCGCACTGGGCCGCGGCCCGTCCTCGAACCGCTGATGCCGCTCCTGCGCAGCTGGGACGTGGGCACCGCCCGCGAGCCCGCCCGTCGTGCCGGGCTCGTGATCGGCCTCGCGCAGCTCCCGCTGCGCCCCCTGGTCACGCTGCTCTCCCGCCCGCAGTGGCAGGGCGCCGAGAACTTCCCGGCCAGCGGCGCCGTGATCGCCTGCGGCAACCATCTCAGCGCCTTCGACCCCTTCGGCTACGGGCACCTCCTGCAGGCCTCCGGGATCGCGCCCCGCTTCCTGGCCAAGGAGTCGCTGTTCCGCGTGCCGCTGCTCGGCGCCCTGCTGCGCTCGGCCCGGCAGATCCCGGTGCTGCGCGGTACGAGCCGCTCCGGGGACGCCCTGGACGCCGCCCGGGAGGCGCTCGCCCGGGGCGAGCTGCTGATGGTCTTCCCCGAGGGCACCTACACCCGCGATCCGGAGCTCTGGCCGATGCAGGCCCGGCTCGGCGCGGCCCGCCTCGCCCTGTCCACCGGCGCGCCGCTGCTGCCGATCGCGACCTGGGGCGGTCGCGGGCTGTGGCCCGTCGGCTCCCCGCTCCCGCGCCCCGGCCGGGGTCGACGCGTGCGCATGCGCGTCGGCGCGCCCTTCACCGCAGCCGTCGGCCAGGGCGAGACGGAGCACGAGGCCGCCCTGCGCGTCACCGAGGAGCTGATGGCGCGCATCGCCGCGCTGCTCGGCGAGCTGCGCGGCCTCACCCCGCCCGCTCACCTCCACGACCCGCGCACGGACTCCCACCGCCCCGAGATCGGCCGCACCGATCCCGGCTTCCGCGCCCCGACGGAGCCGCGACGATGAGCGCGCCGCGCAGGGCCTCGCGCCTCACCGTCCTCGGCGCCGGCAGCTGGGGGACCACCTTCGCGCAGGTCCTCGCCGACGGCGGCGCCGAGGTGGCCCTCTGGGCGCGCCGCGAGGAGGTCGCCCGCGAGATCGGGACGCAGCACCGCAACAGCGCCTATCTCGGCGACCGCGAGCTCCCCGCGACCCTCCGCGCCACCGCCGATGTCGCCGCCGCGCTCGAGGGCGCCGACGGCGTCGTCGTCGCGATCCCCGCCCAGTCGATGCGCGCGACCCTCGCCCCCTGGCCCGCCCTCCCCGCCGTCCCGGTGCTCTCCCTCACCAAGGGCATCGAGCGCGGCACCGACGCCCGGATCAGCGAGATCCTCGCCCAGGCCGGGGGAGCGGACCCCTCGCTGGTCGGCGTGCTCTCCGGCCCGAACCTCTCCGGCGAGATCGCCGAGCGCCGCCCCTGCGCGAGCGTCGTCGCCGCCCCGGACGAGGCGCTCGCCGAGACCTTCGCCTCCTGGTGCTCCGCGCCCTACCTGCGCGCCTACACCTCGACCGACGTGGTCGGGGTCGAGGTCGCCGGCGCCGTGAAGAACGTCATCGCGATCGCCGTCGGCGCCGCGACGGGGCTCGGCCACGGCCACAACACCACCGCCTCCCTGATCACGCGGGGACTGGCGGAGATCACCCGTCTCGGCGTCGCGCTCGGCGGGCGCCGCGAGACCTTCCCGGGCCTCGCCGGCATGGGCGACCTCGTCGCGACCTGCTCCTCGCCGCTCAGCCGCAACCACCGCCTCGGCCTCGCGCTCGGCCGCGGGCTCGACGTCGCCGCGGCGGCGGCGGAGGTGGGCCAGACCGCCGAGGGCGTCGCCACCGCCCGCGCCGTCGCGGACATCGCCGCACGCCACGGCGTCGACATGCCGATCACCCGGTCGGTGGTCGCGGTCGTGGACCACGGCGCGAGGATCGACGAGGTCACCACGGCCCTGCTGTCACGCTCGGTCCGCCCGGAGTGATTACCCTCGACCCCATGAGCACCACCGTCGCCCTCCTGTTCGGCGGCCGCAGCGGCGAGCACGGCATCTCGTGCATCACCGCCGGCGGCATCCTCGCCGCGATCGACCGCACCCGCTTCGACGTCGTCGCGATCGGCATCACCCCCGAGGGCCGCTGGGTCCACGTCTCCGACGACCCCTCGGACTGGACGATGGTCGACGGCCGGGCGCCCGAGGTCGCCGCCGACGGCGACGAGGTGCTGCTGCCCTCCTCCCGCCACCGTCCGGGGGAGCGGACCGCGCTGCGCGTGCTGCGCGAGGGGCGCGTCGAGCCGCTCGCCGAGATCGACGTCGTCTGGCCGCTGCTGCACGGCCCCTACGGCGAGGACGGTACCGTCCAGGGCATGCTCGAGATGCTCGACATCCCCTACGTCGGCTCCGGCGTCCTCGCCTCGGCCACCGCGATGGACAAGGCCGCGACGAAGGTCGCGCTGCGCGCCGCCGGCATCGAGTGCGCCCCCGGCATCGTCGTGCACGAGGACCGCTGGGCCGACGGCGCCGGCCGCGTCCTCGCCCATCTCGAGCAGCATCATCCGCGTCCCTGGTTCGTCAAGCCGGCCCGTGCCGGCTCCAGCCTCGGAGTCAGCCGCGTCGAGGAGGCCGCGCAGCTGGAGCACGCGATGAAGACCGCCTTCCGCGAGGATCCCAAGGTCCTCATCGAGGAGGGCCTCGTCGGCCGCGAGATCGAGTGCGGCGTGCTCGCCGCGCGCGACGGCGGCGAGCCCCGCACCACGCTGCCCGGCGAGGTGAAGGTCGGCGCCGACCTCGACTTCTACGACTACGAGGCGAAGTACTTCGGCAAGGGCACCGTGAGCATCGACGTGCCCGCGGGCCTGCCCGACGGGGTGCTCGAGGAGGCCCGCGAGATCGCCCGCCGCGCCTTCGGGGCGCTCGGCCTCGAGGGCCTCGCCCGGGTCGACATGTTCGTCACCACCGATCACCGCGTGATCGTCAACGAGGTCAACACCATGCCGGGCTTCACCCCGTACTCGATGTTCCCGGTGCTGTGGGAGTCGATGGGGCTGAGCTACGCCGAGCTGATCGCGGATCTCGTGGACCAGGCCGCCTCGCGCCGCCTCGGCCAGCGCTGAGCCTCCACCGGCGCTGAGGCCGCTCAGCCCTCGTAGCCCTCGTCCCCGGGGCCGATGCAGCGGGCGGTCGCCTCGATGTTCCGGGTGATCACCTGGGTGAGGTCGAGCGCGGCGGCGGAGGGCTGGTCCGGTGCCGCCGAGCGCGGCACGGACACGTCGATCGCGGGCTCGCGGCCGTAGGTCGTGTACAGGAAGGTGTCGCCCTCGATCTCCTTGACGACCCAGTCGACCTCGATCTCGTTCTCGTCGGCGAGGGTGGTGCACTGGTCGGTGGTCGGGCCGGGCGGGGTCACGCCGCAGCGCATCACCACCGTGTCCTCCCCGCTGCCCCAGGCGGCGGTGCCCTGGCTCGAGGTCTCCACCCGGTCCATGCCGAGCACCTGCGGCGGGGCGGCGAGCACGATGTCGGCGCACACCGGGTCCGCGGCGGCCTCCCCGGCGGGCACCTGCACGGTGCCGCAGGCGGCGAGGCCGAGGGCGAGCAGCCCGGTGAGGGAGAGGGCGGCGGCACGTCGAGGAAGCACGTACCGAGGGTACCGGTGGGATCGGGGAGCCGGGGATCGGGCAGACTGGTGCGATGACCGCGCAGCCCCGCCCCGGCCTCTCCGAGGCCTCGATCCTCGCCGCCGTGCTCCCGCAGCTCCCCACGGGCGAGCAGGTCGAGGTCGGCCCGGGCGATGACGCCGCGGTGGTGCGGCTTCCCTCGGACCGTCTCGTGGTCACCACCGATGCGCTGGTCGAGGGGCACGACTTCCTGCCGGGCGCGACGCTCCCGCGCTGGATCGGCCGGAAGGCCGCGGTGCAGAACCTCGCCGACGTCGCCGCGATGGGTGCCCGTCCGCTCGCTCTCGTCGTCGCGTTCTCGGCCCCGGCCGGAACGGACCCGTCCGTCTTCGAGGAGCTCAGCGTCGGCCTCGCCGAGCGCGCCGCGGCCGACGGCGCGGTGATCGTCGGCGGCGACCTGGGCCGCGCCGACCGCCTCGCCCTCGCCGTCACCGCGATGGGTGCGATGGCGCCCGGCGACGCGCCCGTGCTGCGCTCCGGCGCCCGCCCCGGCGACGTGCTCACGATCGGCACGGAGCGCCTGGGCCGCTCTGCCGCGGGCCTCGCCCTGGTCCTCGGCGACCGGGTGCGCGTCGACCCCGACGGCGCGATCTCGCTCGACGGCATCCGGACCCCCGACGCCGCGGCGCTCGTGCGCCACCACGACGCCCCCGAGGTCGACCTGTCCCTCGGCTGGAGTGCCGGCCGCACCGCGCGGGCCATGATGGATCTCTCCGACGGGCTGGTCCGCGACGGCGGCCGCCTCGCCGCCGCCTCGCGGGTGCGGATCGACCTCGACCGCGCCGCCCTCGCCCCGGACGCCGAGGCCCTCGCCGCCCTCGCCGAGGAGCTCGGCGAGGACCCCTGGGCCTGGGTCCTCCACGGCGCCGAGGAGCACGCGATGCTCGCCGCCTTCGCCCCGGACGAGGTGCCGACCGGCTTCCGCCCCATCGGCCGGCTCCACGAGGCGGGGGACGGACCGGTCGTGACCCTCGACGGCACCCCGATCCCCGGCGAGGGCTTCGACCACTTCGCCTGAGCACGCCGCGCCCCGCCCGGACTAGGCTGGTCGGCGGCGCGACCGCGCCCGACCCGCACGCCACGGAGGAGCACCACCACCATGCCGATCACCGTCAAGGCCCTGCAGAAGACCGGCCCGGACCAGCCGTTCCGCGTCACCACGATCGAGCGCCGCGACCCCCGCCCGGACGATGTGGTCATCGACATCGAGGCCGCCGGCATCTGCCACAGCGACATCCACACCATCCGCAACGAGTGGGGCGAGGCGCACTTCCCGCTCACCGTCGGCCACGAGATCGCCGGCACCGTCTCCGCCGTCGGCAGCGACGTCACCGACTGGAAGGTCGGCGACCGCGTGGGTGTGGGCTGCCTCGTGAACTCGTGCGGGACCTGCGAGGAGTGCCTCGCCGACCAGGAGCAGAACTGCCTGACCGGCAACGTCGGCACCTACAACGCGACCGACGTCGACGGCACGATCACCCAGGGCGGCTACGCGGAGAAGGTCGTCGTCAACGAGCGCTTCGTGCTGAGGATCCCGGACGAGATCCCCTTCGACCAGGCCGCCCCGCTGCTGTGCGCCGGCATCACCACCTACTCCCCGCTGCGCCGCTGGGGCGCCGGTGAGCAGGTCTCCGGCCGCGCCAAGCGCGTGGCCGTCCTCGGCCTCGGCGGGCTCGGCCACATGGGCGTGCAGATCGCCGCCGCCATGGGCGCCGAGGTCACCGTCCTCACCCGCACCCTGCGCAAGAAGGAGGACGCCCTCGCCCTCGGTGCGACGCGCGTCCTCGCCACCTCCGACGAGGACTTCTTCCGCGACCACCGCGGCGGGTTCGACCTGATCCTCAACACGATCAGCGCCGACATCCCCGTGGACCGCTACCTGCGCCTGCTCGCCCCTCGCGGCGTCATGGCCGTCGTCGGCCTCCCGCCGGAGAAGCAGGCGCTGAGCTTCGGCTCCCTGATCGGCGGCGCCAAGGTGCTCGCCGGCTCCAACATCGGCGGCATCGCCGAGACCCAGGAGATGCTCGACTTCTGCGCCGAGCACGGCATCGCCGCGAAGATCGAGACGATCTCGGTCGACGAGGCCGACGCGACCTACGAGCGCGTGGTCGCCGGCGACGTCCGCTTCCGCGCCGTCATCGACACCGCCACCTTCGCGGGCGCCGCGGCGGAGTGACGGTCAGGGCGGCGGTCCGCCTCGCCCCCGAGACGGATCGCCGCCCCGACCCGCGGTACAGCGCCGGTGGGCGATATCGCTCAATACAGCGATAAACATTTGAGAGCGACGGCGGGTGCGCCCGCGTTCGACACCTCCGAGGGAGCCCGCACGGCCCCCTTCCGCCGTCTCCCACCGCGCTCTCGCCCGCGACCCACCCCGTACGGTCCGGAGCCTCCCCCGGACGCACGAGAGCCCCCACCCGATCGGGTGGGGGCTCTCGTGGAATTGAGTCCTTGCGGTCTCGCTCAGGCACCGAGCGTGCTGACCTTGCCTGCCTTGAGGCAGGAGGTGCACACGTTCACGCGCTTGCTGGTGCCGTTGATCACAGTGCGGACCGACTGGATGTTCGGGTTCCAGCGACGCGAGGTGCGGCGGTGCGAGTGGGACACGGCCTTGCCGAAGCGCGGGCTCTTGGCGCAGATGTCACACGTGGAAGCAGCCACTGTCGTCTCCTGGTACGTCGATGTTCTGATCGCGGTGCCCGCTCCAGCCCCCGCGCCGGAACGGCGGGGTCGGTGACCTGGGTGAGCACGGAGGTGCGAGCCCCCGGCGGTCAGGGCAACCACGGAATCATAGCCCAGATGCCCCGACGCCTGAAGGGGAGAGGCTGTCCACAGTGCTGTGGAGTCCCTCACGATGTCGCAGGGCAATGGCACGATGGGCACCGCACCAGCACTCTACCGGGACGGAAGGGACGCCACGATGGCCAGGAGGACCAGCCCCACGCGCGGCTCGATGCCGCTGCCGGAGCTGCTGGTCTCCAAGGAGTCCAAGGCGATGGCCTCCTTCGGCGTGCGCGATCTCGACGCCATGCTCCGCTTCGTCCCGCGCCGCTACGTCGAGCCCGCCCCGCTGCGTGCTCTGCGCGAGATCTCCGAGGGGCAGGAGGTCAGCGCCATCGTGCAGGTCGAGTCGTTCCGTTCGCGGCAGATGAGGTCCCGCTACGGCTTCATCGTCGAGGCCACCGTCTCCGACGGCTCCGACGAGCTGCCGCTGACCTTCTTCCTGCCGAAGCAGCACCACGTCGAGTGGTACGCGAAGCGCCTCCCCGTCGGCGCCACCATCGGTGTGCACGGCGCGGTGGGCCGGGACGACTACCGCGGCGGCCTCCAGCTCACCCATCCCGACTTCGAGCCTGTCGAGGACACCGAGGAGGGCCGCGCCTGGGCGCAGCGCCCCCGCCCCGTCTACCCCCTGAAGCAGAACATCTCGCTCGCGACGATGCGCTCCGCGATGGAGAAGGGCCTCGAGTTCGCCGGCTCCGCGACCAGCGCCGTCCCCGCACAGATCCTGCGCCGGCGGGGCCTGCCCGACCTCGCCGAGGCCGCCCGTCTCGTCCACACCCCGCTGACCATGGACGACACCCTCCGCGGCATGGCTCACCTCCGCTTCGAGGAGGCCTTCGTCCTCCAGGCGATCTTCGCCCAGCGCCGCGCCCAGGACGAGCGCACGCCCGCCCCGCAGCTGCGCGCCGAGGGCCCGCTCCAGCAGCTCTTCGACGAGCGTCTGCCGTTCTCCCTCACCGACGGCCAGCGCGAGATCGGCGACCTGCTCGCCGAGCGCATCGGCAACGGCCACCCCACCAGCGCCCTCCTCCAGGGCGACGTCGGCTCCGGCAAGACCGTCATCGCCCTGCGCGCCATGCTCCGCGCCGTGGACTCCGGCCACCAGGCCGTGATGCTCGCCCCCACCGAGGTCCTCGCCGAGCAGCACCACCGCACCGTGCTCGAGCTCCTCGGCGAGCTCGGCCGCACCGGCCAGCTCGACGGTGCGCCTGAGGCGACCCGGGTGCGCCTGCTCACCGGCTCCCAGCGGACCTCCGCCCGCCGCGAGACCCTGCTCGACGTGACCTCCGGCCAGGCCGGGATCGTGGTCGGCACCCACGCCCTGCTCACCGAGGGCGTCGAGTTCGCCTCCCTCGGCCTCGTCGTCATCGACGAGCAGCACCGCTTCGGCGTCGACCACCGTCGGCGGCTGCGCGCCAAGGGCCCGCAGGGCATGAGCCCCCACGTCGTGGTCATGACCGCGACCCCGATCCCGCGCACCGCGGCGCTCGCGACCGTCGGCGACCTCGACGTGCTCACCCTCGCCGAGAGCCCCGGCCGCCGCGCCGGCGTCGAGAGCTTCGTGGTCCACGAGAAGCTCCCCGCCTGGGAGCAGCGCATGTGGCAGCGCGCCGGCGAGGAGATCCGCGCGGGCCGACAGGTCTTCGTCGTCTGCGCCCGGATCGACGAGGCCGAGGCCGACGACACCCCCGCGCAGCCCGTCCTCGACGAGAACGGCAAGGAGAAGTCCCCCGCCCTCGACCCCGCCCGCGGCGTCGTCCAGACCGCCGAGCGCCTCGCCTCCCGCCCCGAGCTCGCGGGCGCCCGCATCGGCGTGCTCCACGGCCGGCTCAGCGGTGAGGAGAAGCAGCAGGTCATGGAGCAGATGGTGCACGGCGAGCTCGACCTGCTCGTCTCCACCACCGTGATCGAGGTCGGGGTCGACATCCCCAACGCCTCGGTGATGATCGTGCTGGACGCGGAGCGCTTCGGCGTCTCACAGCTCCACCAGCTGCGCGGCCGGGTGGGCCGCGGCGAGCATCCCGGCCTCGCCTTCTTCGACACCAGCGCGGTCGTGGACGAGGTGCACTCGCGGCACCTGCGCGCGATCGCCGATGCGCCCGACGGCTTCGCCCTGGCCGAGCTCGACCTGCGCCGACGCGGCGCCGGCGACCTGGTGGGGGAGGAGCAGTCGGGCCTGCAGCGCACCCTGAAGCACCTGGACGTGCTGCGCGACGCCCGCTGGATCGAGGCCGCCCGCGAGGACGCCTTCTCCCTCGTCGCCGAGGACCCCGAGCTCGACGGCCACCCCGAACTGGCCGCCGCCGTCGCCGCGCGACTGCGCGATGCCGACCCCGACGTGGAGAGGAGCTGACATGCCGCGGATCATCTCCGGCGCTCTCGGAGGTCGCACCATCCCCGGCCCGCCCGGGAAGGGCACCCGCCCCACCTCGGACCGCGTGCGCGAGGCCCTGTTCAGCCGCCTCGACGGCTGGGGCGCGCTCGCGGGTGCCCGCGTGCTCGACCTGTATGCGGGCACCGGCGCGCTCGCCCTCGAGTCCCTCTCCCGCGGCGCCGCCCATGCGGTCCTCGTCGAGGTCCACGGGCCGACGGCCCGCCAGCTGCGCCGCACCGCCGCGGACCTCGGGCTCTCCGACCGGGTCGACGTGCGCGCCGGGAAGGCCGCCACGGTCGCCGCAGGCCTCGCAGGCCACGGTGCGACCCTCGTCTTCCTCGACCCGCCCTACGACGTCTCCACCGACGAGCTCGAGCAGCTCCTCGTGACGCTCCGCCCCGCGCTCACCGACGACGCCCTGGTCGTCCTCGAGCGCTCCTCCCGCAGTCGCCCCGTCGACTGGCCCGACGGCTGGGCCGACGACGGCACGAAGTCCTACGGCGAGACCGTGCTGCAGTTCGGAGGGCCGCTGGTCGAGGACGAGCCCGCGGCGGACGGCGCTCCCGCCGCGGACTGACCGCCGCCCCGTCGGGATCGCGACGCTCGCGTCTCCCGCGGCCCCGCATCATGCCCGCAGTCGCCTCGGCTCTCGTCGGCCGCGCCTCGAGGCGCACATGCACTCCGTCCACATCGATCTGCCCGCAATTCTCGGTCCGGCAGAGCTCCATCCACAATTCAGGACCACGCCTTGCGTTCGTCGCGCATTTGTGTATTCCGACGACGGTCAACAATGTTCCTGGTGGGGCGTGTGAGATGTCGTGAGGCTGGCTCCTGGTTGTGCGCCTGGCGTTCGCGCGTCACGCACGATGAGCCGCGACCTGTGCAGGTGACCCACGAGTATCCACACAATGTGGAATGGCTGTGCATTTCCGCGCAATGTTTCCTCCCCACGTCCCGGTTATCCACAAATTCGGGCGAGATGGCGGCGCCTCTGGAGAATGCCGGATATCAGTCGTAGAATGAGGAGCACGGAGCGGTCGACGAAGAACGCTCATCAAGACGCGGGGGGAGGAAGAGCGATGGGAGACGAGCCACGCCTCGATGTGCCGCCGCGACCCGCATCTGCCCGCCCCGACGACCCTGTTGCCTCCGTCCCCGCCGCCTCCGTCCGCCCCGACGACCCTGTTGCCTCCATCCCTGCCGCCTCCGTCCGTCCGGGCGAGCCGCCGCGTCGCCCCGTGCGGGCCCGCCGGCCCCTCACCCCGCAGTCCCTCGTCGAGCGCGCCGACGTCGCACCCCGCACCGCCGAGGCGGAGACGGTGCTGCGCATCTACCGCCGGCGGCGCGAGCAGCAGGCCGCCTTCTACGTCGCCGAGATGCAGGACCTCGCCTCCCTCTGGACCGAGGAGGACGAGGGCGACGAGAAGGCCCTGCACGCACTCACCGCCGCGGTCGGACTGCGCACGAAGCTCGGCCGGGGCGAGAACCGCCTGCGCGACGCGCACGTCGCCGTCACCGACCTGCCCGCCTGCTTCGCCCGCGTCGGCGCCGGGGAGCTGCCGGTGGATTGGTTCGAGTGGCTGCTGCGCAGCGTGCTGCGGTTGACCTCCCACCAGCGCCGCCAGGTCGACGAACGCGTCGCCGCCTGGCAGCTCGACGCGATCGACGTCGAGCGCTTCTACCGCGAGCTGCGCCTGCTCATCGACTGGTACGGCCGCGCCGCCGTGCAGGAGACGCCCCGCGAGCAGCGCGCCGTCCACCTCACCCCCTCCCCGGACGGCGACGGTACCGGCTGCCTCACCGTCGTCGGCCCGATCCCCGAGCTCCTCGCGCTCGGCCGCCGTCTCGACTCCGCCGCCCGCGCCGTCCAGGACGCCCAGCGCCAGGCGCTCGAGACCGGAGCACCGATCCCCTTCGACCTCGACGGCGACGTCGCCCGCGAGGGCCGGCCCATGCCGCTTCCCGCGCTGCGCTACGCGGTGATGACACGCTCCCCGCTAGCGACCGGCGGCGTCGAGGTGCCCGAGCCCGCCTTCCGGATCTCCGTCGTCGTGCCGATCCTGACCCTGCTGGGCCGCTCGCACGCGCCCGCGACGCTCGACGGCACCATCCCGATCCCCGCGCGCATGGCCCGCGAGCTCGCCGCGAAGGCGCCGGCCTTCGAACGCGTCCTCGCCGACCCGGCCAGGGGCGGCTACGCCCCCGCCGCCTCGAGGACCTACCGGGTCAGCCGCGCGATGGCCGAGAACCTGCGCCTCATCGACCCCGTCTGCGCCGTCCCCGGCTGCGACTGCAACGTCATGACCGTCGGCGAGAGCGACCACATCGAGGAGTTCGACCTCGAGCACCCCGCCCGCGGCGGCCCCACCACGATCGAGAACCTGCACCGCCTCTGCCGCCGCCACCACCGCATGAAGACCGCGGGCCTCCTCGACCCGGTCCGGGACGAGACCACGGGCGTGACCCGGTGGAGGATCGGCGAGCTCGCCGTCTGCGACTCCCGGCCCGACGGCGACCTCGTCACCCGCGAGCTCGGCCAGCATCTCCGCCGCGCCTGGGAGCAGTACGAGGCCGATCTCGAGTTCGAGGCGATCCTGCACAGCGGCGCTCTCGACGAATCGCCGCAGGAGCGTCTCGACGCGATCGAGGAGCAGCGCTGGGGCGAGCATCTCCTGGAGTACTGGTCCCGACCTGATACCGGCGGCGGAGTCGACCCCGCCCGCTCCGGCGCCCCCGACGACCCCGGCCCGCCCGGCCTCGATCCCCGCGACGGCTGCGGCCCGCCGCCCTTCTGAGCCCGCGTACCCTGGCGCGATGACCCGCACCCTCGACGAGCTCGACTGGCCGCTGCGCACCGACCTGCTCACCCTCCGCCGCGGCCGGAGCGAGGACGCCGAGGCGGTGTGGCCCTGGTACCGCCTGCCCGAGGTGCAGGAGTGGACCACCACCCTCAGCCCCACCCTCGCCGACCATCAGGAGTGGTGGGACCGCACCCTCGACACCTGCGTCGTCGGCCTCCTGGACGGCCGGATCGTCGCCGCCGGGAAGATCGAGCGGCAGGACGCCTGGTCCCAGGCCGACATGCGCGAGCAGGCCGCCGGCCAGCAGGCCGAGATCGGCTGGGTGCTCGACCCGGCCGTGCAGGGCCGCGGACTCGGCACCGCCTTCGCCGCCGCGCTGCGCGACATCGCCGTGGACGGGCTCGGCGTGCGCCGCGTCGAGGCATCCTGCTTCGCCGAGAACCTCGCCTCCCGCCGCGTCATGGAGAAGATCGGCATGCGCCTCGAGGGAACCTTCCGCGAGGAGTCCCTCCACCGCAGCGGACGCTGGCTCGACGGGATGAGCTACGCCCAGCTCGCGAGCGAGGAGCGCTGACCGCTCAGCCCCAGCTCGCGGCGTCGGTCAGGCAGAACGGGTGTCCCGCCGGATCGCGCAGCACGATCCACGTCGACCCCGGCTGCTCCTCCACGCGCTCCGCGCCGAGCTCCACGCAGCGCGCCGCCGCGGCCTCCAAGTCCTCGACCGCGAGATCGAAGTGGAACTGCTTCGCGCCGCTGTCCGGCCAGGACGGCGGCCGATGGTCCGGCACCGCGCCGATGCCGAGCGCATGCGAAGGGCCGGCGAGCATCGCGTACTCCTTCTCAAGGTGCACGATCGGCCAGCCGAGCACCTCCGACCAGAACCGCGCCAGCGGCTCGGTCTCGAGCGCATCGAGGGTGATCATCGCCAGGCGCGCGACGGCGGCCTGCGAGCGGTCGGGGGCGGAATCGGGGGCGGAGTCGGGGTGCGTCGTCGTCATGCCTGCCACACTGCCCCCATGGCGTCGGACGGCGATAGGACGAACGCGACGGGACCGACCGACGCGCGATCCCACCCGCACATGCCCCACCCGCACATGTACGGCCATGTGCTGCGGCCCGAGGAGTTCCTGCGTCGTGCCCGCTACGACCACGCCCTGCCCGCCGCGGACCTGCGCCGCTGGGTGGACCGCTACTGGTCCGTGAGCTGGGACCTCGACCCCGGAGAGGTCCACCGCGCCGCGACCCTCGACGAGCCCGCGATCCACCTGACCCGCGAATGGGGCGGCGTCCGGCGCGCGGGGGCCGACGGCGGCGGCACCTGGGTCACGGGCCCCGTCACCCGGGGCCGCTTCGACGTCGTCCAGACCGGCACCGGGGGAGTGGTCGGCATCCGCTTCCGGCTCGGCGGCACGCGGGCGTTCACCCGCGGCGAGCCGGTGGCGGTGCGGGATCGGTCGCTCCCGGCCGCGGAGTGGTTCGGGGCGGAGATGCCGGGGAGCGTCGGCGCAGGCGGCGCGGCGACCGCGACCGAGGCGGCGCCGCTGCTCGACGACTGGCTGTGCGCGCTGGAGCCGGCCGACGCCCCGGGCTTCGAGGATCTCCGTAAGGTGCTGGACGTCCTCGCCGACCCCTCCGTCACCTCCGTCGCCGCGCTCGAGCGGCGCACCGCCCGCTCCGCACGCTCGCTCCAGCGCCTATTCCGCCACCACCTCGGCGTCGGCCCCAAGCGGATCCTGCTGCGCGCCCGCGTGCAGGACGCGATCGCCGCGATCGACCGCGGCGACTCCCGCCCCCTCCCGGACCTCGCCCACGACCTCGGCTGGTTCGACCAGTCCCACTTCATCCGCGACGTCCGCGCCGTCACCGGCATGACGCCTTCGTCCTACGCCCGCCGCGCCGGCGGCGACATACTGGAGCCATGACCAGCCACACCGCCTCCTTCACCGTGCAGATGGCCCCGGGCGCCCCGATCGACGGCGCCGCCGACCGCTTCTCCCTGGCCAAGACCTGGACCGGCGAGGCCGAGGGCACTTCCCGCGGCACCATGCTCACCGCCGGCGACCCCGAGACCGGCAGCGCCGGCTACGTCGTCTCCGAGATCTTCGAGGGCAGCCTCGGCGGACGCACCGGCACCCTCGCCCTCCAGCAGCTCGGCACCATGACGGGCGGCGCGCCCGCCCTGCAGTACGTGATCGTCCCCGGCTCCGGCACCGGCGACCTCGCCGGCGCCACCGGCACCCTCGAGATCGGCGAGATCCACGACGACGGCCGCCACGAGGTGCGCTTCACGCTGGGCTGAGCCGTTCCCCGTCCGCACTAGAGTGACCGCCATGACCACCGTCGTCCTGCCCGGCTCCTTCGACCCTTTCACCCTGGGCCACCTCGACCTCACACGGCGCGCGACGGCGCTCGGCCACCACGTGATCGTCGCCGTCTCCCACAACCCCTCCAAGAAGGGCCTGCTGGACCTCGAGCAGCGCACCGCAGCGATCCGCGCCGCTCTCGCCGACGAGGGCCTCGCCGAGCAGGCCGAGGTGCGCACCCTGCCCCGCGGCCTGCTCGTCGACTTCTGCCGCGAGGTCGGCGCGGGCGCCGTCGTGCGCGGGCTGCGCTCCCAGCTCGACCTCTCCTACGAGGAGCCGATGGCGCGGATGAACCACCACCTCGCCGGGACCGACACCGTCTTCCTTCTCACCGACCAGTCCCTCGCCCACATCTCCTCCTCCCTCGTCCGCGAGGTGCACGCCCTCGGCGGTGACGTCTCCGACATGCTCCCCGCCGCCTCGCTGGAGGCGCTCCGCACCGCCTCTGACCTACGCTGAGCAGATGACCACCGACGCCATCCCCACCTCGCCGCTCGACGACGCCCTGCGCTTCGACGCCGTCGACCTCGTCGGCCGCACCGGCACGCACCGCCGCGTCGAGCACACCGTCCCCGCCCCGGCCCGCGAGGCCGGCGGCCTCGCCATGCAGGTCTCCGAGGGCGAGCCCATCGCGATCGAGCTCGAGCTCGAATCCGTGGTCGAGGGCATCTACGCCCACGGCACCGTCACCGCCCACCTCGAGGGCGAGTGCTCGCGCTGCCTCGACCCCGTCGACCAGGACATCGCCACCCGCTTCGACGAGCTGTTCCTCTACCCCGAGAAGGTCAAGGCCGAGGAGCGCGAGGACTCCGTCCTGCTCGTCGACGACGAGGTGCGCCTCGGCCCCGTGGTGCGCGACACCCTCGCGATGGAGGCCGACGAGCGACCCCTGTGCCGCGAGGACTGCCCGGGCCTGTGCGCCCAGTGCGGCTTCCGCATGGAGGACGACCCCGACCACCACCACGAGGTCATCGACGAGCGCTTCGCCGCGCTGAAGGGCCTGTTCGACGAGGACCCGAAGGACGACGACGCGCAGGACGGGAAGGCCTGATGGCGCGCAGGCGCCGCGCCGCAGAGGCCGCCGCCCCGCAGGGCCTGCTGGACACGCTGCCGCTGGACGCCGGGCAGGCCGCGGACCTCACGGACTCCGGGCTGCTCGATCTCGCGCTCACGCACCGCTCCTACTCCTACGAGCATGACGGCCTCCCGCACAACGAGCGGCTCGAGTTCCTGGGCGATGCCGTGCTGCAGCTCGCCGTCACCGAGCACCTCTACGCCGCCCACCCCACGCTGCCCGAGGGCGACCTGGCCCGGCGCCGCGCCGCGACCGTCTCGACCCGGGCGCTCGCCGTGATCGCCTCCCGCCTCGACCTCGGCGCCTACGTGCGCCTGGGCCGCGGGGAGGACCTCACCGGCGGCCGTGCCAAGGCCTCGATCCTCGCCGACACCACCGAGGCCGTGATCGGCGCGGTCCACCTCGCGCTCGGCCAGGACGTCTCGCGTCGCTTCGTGCTGGACCTGCTCAGCCCGATGCTCGACTCCGACGAGTTCCTCGAGGCGGGCTACGACTTCAAGTCCCGCCTGCAGGAGATCGCCGCCGCGGAGGGCAAGGACGTGGTCTACGCGCTCACCGAATCGGGCCTCGAGCACCAGAAGACCTTCACCGCGACCGTCGCCGTCGAAGGGGTCGTCACCGCCCGCGGCGACGGCGCCTCGAAGAAGGACGCCGAGCTCGCCGCCGCCCAGAACGCGGTGCGCGGCGTCCTCGCCGAGCGCGGCGAGTCCCTCATCCCCAGGGGCTGACCCGGTGCCCGAGCTGCCCGAGGTCGAGGTGGTGCGGCGCGGCCTCGAGCCCCGCACCGTCGGCCGCACCATCACCGCGCTCGAGGTGCTCGAGCCCCGCTCCCTGCGCCGCCAGAGCGGGGGAGAGGACCGCCTGCGCGCGGCCCTGGTCGGCTCCCGGCTCACCGCCGTGGTGCGGCGCGGGAAGTTCCTGTGGTGGCGCCTCGCGGAGCCGGGCGGGGCCGAGGCCGGGGAGGCGCTGATGGCGCACCTCGGCATGAGCGGACAGCTGCGGATGAGCACGCCCGGCGCGACGGCCGCGCCGTCGGTGGAGCTGTCCGAGGGGCCGGCGTCCGACCCGCTGCGGCACCGCCGCGTGAGCCTGCACCTGGACGACGGGGCGCGGCTCGACTTCGTCGACCAGCGGATCTTCGGCGGGCTGTGGACGAGTCCGCTCCTCGAGGCGGAGGGCGGGGCCCTCGCCGGCGTGGGCAGCCCCGACGCCCTGCTGCCGGAGGACGCCTCGCACATCGCCCGTGATCTGCTCGACCCGGCCGCGGACCTGCACGGTATCGCCGACGCCCTGCGCGCCCGGCGCAGCGCCGTGAAGTCCCTGCTGCTGAACCAGGAGATCGTCTCCGGGATCGGAAACATCTACGCCGACGAGGCCCTGTGGGCGGCGCGGATCCGGTACGACACCCCGGGCGCGGCGCTCGGCCCCCGCCAGGCGCCGGCGCTGCTGCGCGCCGCCCGCGACGTGATGGAGCGGGCGCTCGAGGTGGGCGGGACGAGCTTCGACGCGCTGTACGTGAACGTCGACGGGCGCAGCGGGTACTTCGCCCGGAGCTTGAACGCGTACGGCAAGGAGGGCGAGCCGTGCCCGCGCTGCGGCGCCGTGATGCGGCGCGTGATGCACGCGAACCGCTCCTCGCACTTCTGCCCGCGGTGCCAGCGGGGACGCTGAGACCCGCGTCGTCCCCGGTGCGATAGATTTTGACGTGCCCGCCGAGATGAGGAAGGACGCCACGTGACAGCGACCCAGCAGGACGGCCCGATCCGCGTGATGCTCGTCGACGACCACGAGGTGGTCCGCCGCGGCATCGTCACCGCGATCGATGCGAGTCCCGCCCTCACCGTGATCGGCGAGGCGTCCTCCGTCGCCGAGGCGACCCGGCGCCTCCCCGCCATCCGCCCTCAGGTGCTGCTGGTCGACCTCCAGCTTCCCGATGGCACCGGCATCGACGTCATGAAGGTCGCCCGCGAGCTCGACCCCGAGCAGAGGATGCTGGTGCTGACCAGCTTCGACGACGACGCGGCGCTGCGCGAGTCGCGCGCTGCGGGCGCCGCGGGCCTGATGCTGAAGTCCGCCCGCTCCCAGGAGATCGTCGAGGCGATCCAGGCCGTGCACGCCGGTCGCCCCGTCTGGCCCGCCGATCACGTCGAGGACGGTCCGGACCTGTCCGAGTCCGATCAGCGGATCGTCGAGCTGATCGGCGACGGGCACTCCAACCGCGAGATCGCGGGCGCCCTCGGCATCGCGGAGAAGACCGTGAAGAACCGCGTCACCGTCATCCTGCAGACCCTCGGCATGCAGCGACGCACCCAGGTCGCGGCGATGGTCGCGGCCCGTCGCCGGGCGGGCTGGAAGCCGCAATGATCCTCGCGCGCTGAGCTCAGGCGGGGGGCAGCGTCACCCGCCACGAGATCATCGTGCCGGGCTCGAGGGTGATCGCGTCCACCCAGCCCGAATGGCGCCGGGCCCGCGAGGACATGTTCGCGAGCCCCGAGCGGCGCCGCACCGTCGGGTCGATCCCGCGGCCGTTGTCCGAGACGTTCACCTGCACCACCCGGTCCACGCCCTCGGAGAACACGCTCACGGAGACCGCGACCGCGGTGGCATGCGCGTGACGGGCGGCGTTGGCGAGGCACTCCCGCACCACCGCGACCACGTCGTCGGCGATCTCCGGCGGCAGCTCCGCATCCATCTCCGCAGGATGCGGGGGCAGGCGCAGCGAGGGCACGAAGCCGAGGCCGGCGGTCGCGAGCCCCACCTCGCGGCGCAGCTGCTCGGTGAGCGTCGCCTCCGCCCGCTCCCGGCGCAGGGACTGCACGATCAGCCGGATCTGCGCGACCGCGTTCTCGACCCCCTGCACGGAGGCCGCGACCGAGGAGCGGATCCGCGCCTTCGACGGGGTCACGTCCGGGGAGCCGAGGGAGTCCACCAGCCCCTCGAGCTCCATCCCCACCGCGAACAGTTCCTGGATCGCGAGGTCGTGCAGATCGCGTGCGATCCGTCCGCGCTCGTCGTCGATCTCGGAGTCGGCCTGCAGGGTCGGGACGCGCAGGGTGAGGCCGACGAGCCCTGCGAGCGCGTCGAGCCGCTCGCGGTCCGCGGAGGTGAAGTCCTCGGAGCCCTCCGGGCGCAGCACCCCGAGCAGCCCGGTGCCGTACTGGGCCGCATCGATCGCGGCGAGCATCGCGCGGCAGCTCTCCTCGCCGAGGGCGAAGGTCTCGATCCGCTCGAGCGCATCGGCGTCGGCGTGCTCGAGCGCCGCCCCGATCGGATGCGCGGCGGGCACCTGCTCGCCGAGCAGGGCGGGGGCGTCGGGCCCGTGGACCATCTCGATCGTCCACGCCTCGCGGGTCAGGGGCATCACGAGCACGGCGCTGCGGGCGCCGAGGTCGGTGCGGGCCGAGCGGAGCATCAGGTCCAGCAGGTCCTCGGTCTCCCCGCCGGCGAGGACGGCGCCGGCGAGGTCCTGGATGCGGGGGCGGTCTCTCATCGGGGCTCTCCGATCCTGAGGACGGGCGTGTCGGCGGGGATCGCCTCGGGGCGATGGGTGACGACGACGACCGTGGTCGAGGCCGGGACGAGGGACTCGTCGCCCGGGGTGAGCAGCGCGGCGAGCAGGGCGTCGCCGCGGGCGGTGTCCAGGTGCTCGGTCGGCTCGTCCAGCAGCAGCACCGGTCCGCGACGCACCACGGCGCGGGCCAGGAGCAGGCGACGCCGCTCGCCGCCGGAGACCGTGGTCCCGTCCGGGCCGAGCATCGTGTCGAGTCCGTGGGGGAGGGTCGCGAGCCAGTCGTCGAGGCCGACGGCCGAGAGCGCGGCGAGCGCCTCGTCGTCGGCGAGGTCTCCGCGCACCACGCGCAGGTTCTCCCGCAGCGTGGTCGCGAAGACGTGCCCGTCCTCGGCGAACAACGTCACCGCTTCGCGCAGGGAGGCGGCATCGCTCGAGACCTCGCCGCCCAGCGGGGCGAGGAGCCCGGCGAGGGTCGCCAGCAGGGTCGACTTCCCGCTGCCGGAGGGGCCGACGACCGCGAGGCGGGAGCCGGGGGCGAGGTCGAGGTCGAGGCCGCGGACGCACGGGGCCTCAGCGCTCCAGCCCGCGGTGAGGTCGCGGGCGGTCAGGGTCGCCGTGGCGGGACGCTCGGCGGGGACGGGGGCGGAGTCGTCGCCTTCGCCGCCCTCGCCGATCAGGGCGTCGAGGCGCTCCGCGGCGGCGCGGGAGCGGGCGTGCTGGGTCGCCGCGGCGGGCAGGGCGGTCGCCGCCTCGAAGGAGGACAGGGGCAGCAGGAGCAGGATCCCGATCTGCCCGGCGGAGAGGTCCCCGGCGGTCCAGGCGGCGCCCGCGGCGAGCAGCGAGCCGGTCACCGCGAGGACCATGCTCGCGGGCACCGCGGCGGCGGCGAGCGCGGCGGGGCGGGCGGCCCGGTCGATCGCGGCGTCGTGCGCGGACTGCGCGGCGGCGAGGCGGGCGAGGGCCCCGTCGAGCCGGCCGTCCACCCGCAGCGAGGTCGCGTCGTCGAGGATCTCCAGGGAGTGGGAGGTGACGTCCCCGCGGGTGGTGAGCACGGCCTGCTCGGTGAGCGCGGCGGCGCGGTGCGCGAACCGGGGTGCGGCCACCGCCGCCAGCAGCAGCGAGGCCGCCATCGCGGCCGTCGCGGGCAGGGACAGCGGTGCGAAGGTCGCCAGCACCACGACGAGCATCACGGCCGCGACCAGGGCGGGCACGATCGCCTTGATGACGTGGTCGCCGAGCTCCTGCGCGTCATCGCCCAGCCGGGAGAGCAGCTCGCCGCGCCGCAGCCGCGTCAGGGCGTCGTCGGTGCGGGAGGCGAGCGCCGTGAACAGCGAGGTCCGCAGCGAGACCACGCCCCGCAGCGCCACGTCGTGGGTGAGCATCCGCTCCAGCCAGCGGAACACGCCGCGGGAGACGCCGAGGGCGCGCACCATCACCACGGTGACGGTCAGGTCGAGCACGGGCGGCATGGTCCAGGCGCGGGTGACGAGATAGGCGGAGACCGCGGCGAGCGCGAAGGCGGAGGCGAGGGTCGCGACCGCGGCGAGGACCGCGGCGAGGAGCCGCGCGGGCGGGATCGCGAGGGCGCGCTCGGCGCGGCGCAGCGGGGCGGCCTGGGCGGTCATGCGGCGACCTCCGCTCGCGAGTCGACGGAGACGAGGTCGTCGGCCGCCTCGACGAGGCGGGAGCGGTGGGCGACGACGAGCACGGTGCGGCCCTGTGCGCGCAGCTCGCCCAGCAGGTCCAGCACGATCTGCTCGGCGGCGCCGTCGAGATGGGCGGTCGGTTCGTCGAGCACGACCAGCGGGGCGGGGGAGAGCAGGGCGCGGGCGAGCGCCAGGCGCTGCCGCTCGCCGAGGGAGAGTCCCTGCCCGCGGCGGCCCAGGTCCGCGTCGAGGCCGCGGTGCGCGATGACGGCGTCGAGGCCGACGGCGGCCGCGGCGGCCCCGAGCTCGTCGTCGTCCGCGTCCGGGCGGGCGGCGGCGAGGACCTCGCGCAGGGTGCCGGGCGGGAGCACGGGCCGCTGGGGGAGCAGCGCGATCTGGTCCCAGAGGCTGCGACGCTCCAGCTCGCGCACGTCGGTCGCGGTGCCGTCGGCGGCGATCACCTCGGCGCGGCCCTGCTCGGGCTCCAGCAGGCCCAGCAGCACCTGCACGGCGGTGGTCTTCCCGGCTCCGGAGGGGCCGGTCAGCGCGGTGATGCGGCCGGGGTGGACCTCGAGCTCGGCCGCGTGCGGGGCGAGCCCGTCGCGCGAGGCGACGCTCACGCCGCGCAGGGCGAGGGTCGCGCCGGCGAGGTCGGGGGCGGGACGGGTCCCGTCGGCCGGGGCGTGCTCGTCGAGCACCTCGAAGGCCGCGCCGACCGCGGCGAGTCCGTCGGTGGAGGAGTGGTACTGGGAGCCGACATTGCGCAGCGGCTGGTACACCTCGGGGGCGAGGACCAGCACCGCGAGCGCCGGGGCGAGGTCCATCTCGCCGTAGACGAGCCGCATGCCGATCGTGACGGCGACCAGCGCCACGCACAGGGTCGCGAGCAGCTCGAGCACCATCGAGGAGAGGAAGGCGAACTTCAGCGAGCCCATGGCGGAGGAGCGGTGACGGTCGCCGAGGGTCTCCACCACCCGCTCCGGGCCGTGCTCGCGGCCGAGGGCGCGCAGGGTGGGCAGGCCCTCGACGAGGTCCAGCAGCTGGGACCACAGGGAGCGCATGTCCGCCAGCAGCTTCTCGGAGCGACCCACGGTCATCTTCCCCACCAGGATCATGAACAGCGGCACCAGCGGCAGCGTGACCAGGGCGATCACGGCGCTGAGCGGATCGAGCAGCCCGATTGTCAGCAGGCACAGCGGGGTGACCGTCGCCGAGAGCATCAGCTGGGGGACGTAGCCCACCAGATAGGGGCGCAGCTTCTCCAGCCCCGTCGTCGCCAGCGCCGTCACGTCCGCGCCCCGGCCGGCCCCGGCCCGCGGGCCGAGCCGGGCGGCGTGGGCGAGGACGCGGGCGCGCAGATCGCTGATCGCGGCGGTCGCGGCGCGGTGCGCGGTCGCCTCCTCGACCAGCACCGCCCCCGCCCGCACGGCGAGTGCGAGGACCAGCAGGGCGAGCATCCCCGGGGCGCCCGCGGGGACGTCCCGCTCGACGAGCAGCCGCGCGCCGAGGTGCGCGATCACCAGCGCCGTGACGATCACGGACGCGGCCTGGACGAGCCCGAGGACCACGGTCCGTGCGACATGGGCGCGCGCGGCGCGCACCTCCCGGACCAGACGGGGGTCCAGAGGTGCTCGCCGCGCGCGCGTGGGGGTGCTCACTCCTGGCCGAACGCTTCCCGGTAGCCCGCCCGCGCCTTCTCGACGAGGCCCTCGCCGGGGGCGGGGGAGTCCTCGTCGGTGATCCGATGGCGGAAGACCCGGTAGGTCCAGATCGTGTACGCGATGACGATCGGCAGCAGGATCGCGAGGGCGATCAGCATCACCGTCAGCGTGTGCTCGGTCGAGGAGGCGTTCGCGACGGTGAGCGAGTTCGCCGGGTCGTTCGAGGCCGGCATGACGTACGGGAACAGGCCGCCGAACAGGGTGATCGTCGCCGCGGCGATCGCGGTGGTGGTCGCTCCGAAGGCGAGGCCCTCACGACGGGCACGGCCCAGCGGCACCACCGCGATCAGCGCCGCCGCCGCGATCGCGAGCGGGATCAGGGTCCACGGCGTGTTCGAGTGCGCGAGCTGGAACCACAGCAGGTAGGCGGCGCCGGCCACGATCGTCGGCCACACGAGCCGGCTCGCGAGGCGGTGGGCGTCCTGGCGCAGCGGGCCCTCGATCTTCAGGGTCAGGTACAGGGTGCCGTGCAGCCAGAACAGCAGCACGAACACGAGCCCGCCCAGCAGCGCGAAGGGGTTCAGCAGACCGAGCAGGGAGGTGGTCACCCAGCGGTTCTGGTCGATCGCGACGCCGGCGACGATGTTCGAGAAGGCCACGCCCCACAGCAGGGCCGGGGCGAAGCCGCCGATCACGTGCACGACGTCCCAGGAGGTGCGCCAGCGGTCGTCCTCGTGCTTCTCGCGCCACTTGAAGGCGCACACCCGCACGATCAGCACCAGCAGCAGGAGCAGCAGGGCGAGGTAGAAGCCCGAGAACAGGGTGGCGTACCACTCGGGGAAGGCCGCGAAGAGCAGCGCGCCGCCGGTGATCACCCACACCTCGTTGCCGTCCCAGACGGGGCCGATCGTGCGCAGGATCGTGCCGCGTGTGCCGGGGCCGCGGCGCCAGAAGACGGCGACGTTCATCTGCACGCCGAAGTCGAAGCCCTCGAGCACGAAGTAGCCCAGGAAGAAGAAGCCGATCAGCGCGAACCAGAGGGTCTGCAGGACCGTGGGGTCGAGCATGGTGTCCATGAGCAGGTGGGTCCCTTCTCAGTAGTCGAAGGAGAGGGTGGGCGTGTCGAGCTCCTCGGTCCTCGGGTCCCGCTGCGGCAGCGGCGCGCCCTTCAGCGCGGCCTTCTGCATCATCCGGAACCAGATCACGGCGAGCACGCCGTAGACGAGGGTGAAGGCGACCAGCGAGGTGAGCACCATCCACGAGGGGTGGGCGGAGACGCCCTGCAGCGTCATCAGCCGCACCGTCGGGTCGTCGGGATTGGGATGGACGACCCAGGGCTGACGCCCGATCTCGGTGAACACCCAGCCGGAGGAGTTGGCGAGGAACGGCATCGGGATCGCGAGCACGGCGAACCACTGGAAGGCCTTCGAGCCCGTCGTGCGGGCGTTCTCGCCCTTGCCGCGGGTGACCCACAGCGCCCAGAGGGCGAGGATCCCGCTGAACGCCGCGAGGCCCATCATCAGGCGGAAGGACCAGTAGGTGACGAAGAGGTTCGGGCGGTAGTCGACCTCGACCTCCTCGCCGTGGATGTTCGTCGCGGTCTCGCCGAACTCCTCCTTGTACTGGGCGTTGAGGTCGTCGACGCCCTGCAGCGTCGCATCGAAGGTGTGGGTGGCGAGGAACGAGGTCATGTACGGCACCTCGATGAGGTGGGTGACGTCCCCGCACTGCTCGGCGAAGGCGTCGGGGCCGCCGATGGTGAGGATCGAGAAGCTCGCACCGGTCTCCGTCTCGCACAGCGCCTCGGCCGACGCCATCTTCATCGGCTGCTGCTTGAACATGAGCTGGGCCTGGAAGTCGCCGGAGATCACCAGCACGATCGCGGAGACGAACATCGCCACCACGCCGAAGCGGACGGTGGGCCGGTAGAGGTCACGGGCGGCGCGGTGCTGCTCCTGGCCCTCCTCGGTCTCCAGCCCCATCTCGCGGGCGGCCCGGTGGTGCTTCACCATGTGCCAGGAGGCGACGCCGGTGAGGAACGCGCCGGCGACGAGCCAGGCGCCGGAGACGACGTGGGGGAAGGCCGCCATCGCCGTGACGTTCGTGAGCACGGCGAGGAGCGAGCCCTGCGAGGGGTCGAGCTCGGCCCGCCCCGTCTCGGGGTTCAGCAGCGCGCCGACGGGATGCTGCATGAACGAGTTCGCGGCGATGATGAAGTAGGCCGAGAGCGTGGTGCCCAGCGCCACCGCCCAGATCGTCAGCAGGTGGATCTTCTCGGGCATCTTCCCCCAGCCGAAGATCCACAGCCCCAGGAAGACGGACTCGAGGAAGAAGGCGGCGAGGCCCTCCAGCGCCAGCGGCGCCCCGAAGACGTCGCCGACGAAGCGGGCGTACTCGGACCAGTTCATCCCGAACTGGAACTCCTGCACGATGCCGGTGGCGATGCCGATGCCGAAGTTCACGATCAGCATCGACCCGAAGAACTTCGTCATCCGGGTCCATGCGTCCTTGCGCACGGGATCCTTCGCGAACACGGCACGGGTGTTCATGATCGCGACGAGCAGGGACAGCCCGATCGTCAGCGGCACGAAGATGAAGTGGTACACGGTGGTGATGCCGAACTGCCACCGTGCCAGGTCGAGGGCTTCCATGGATCCTCCCGAGTGGACGACACGCTGTCATGAAAACTAGAGCGGCCGCGCGCACCGCCCCGGGGACCATGGTCCCCCTTCCGCGGCGGCAGATGCACGCTGTGCCATACTGGCCGAGGCACTCTCCTGCTCCGTACCGGGCGGGGGAACCTCCCGGCGTCGTGACGTCGAGCACCGGCCACGCGGAACTCACCGCGACCGCAGTGCTCCCCGCGATCGGCATCGCAGCGCTCCCGCGTGGAGCTGCGCGACGGCGAGGGCCAGAGACTTCCGTCCCCAGGGACGATGACCAGACGGGGCCAGGGTGCGCTGGCCCTCCAGAAGGAGACGGCCGCATGGCTGACAGCACCCAGAATCCCGAGAACGACGCGTCGAACGACGGAGCACCCCCGGCGCGGCGACGCCGCCGCGCGGGAGCCCCGGCCGGCGCCCCCGCCGTGACCCCGGAGCCCGCTGCGGCGCCGGAGGACGCCGCGCCGCGCACCGTCGTCGCCCCCCAGTCCGAGGAGCCGCTCGAGCCCGCGCCCGCCGCGCCGACGCGCCGTCGCCGCCGGGCCGGGGCGCCGGCGGGAGCGCCGACCTTCCAAGCGCCGACGGCGCAGCCGACGCCGGAGCCCGAGGTCGACGAGGAGCAGGAGCAGGCGCAGGAGGCCGGGGCGAATCCCGTCCTGGACGATCTGAAGGCCCTCGCCTCCGCGACCGGGACCGCGACCGAGACGTCCTCCGCCGCCGAGCCCGAGGGCGACGAGGACCGGGCGCGCCGCCGCGAGCAGGTCCAGATGGACTTCGCCTCCCTCCTCTTCCAGGCGCCGACCCCGCAGCCCCGCACCACCGTCGCCCCGCAGGACGAGGACGACGAGGACTCCCGCGACGAGGCGGAGGCCGAGGAGACCCGCGACGAGGACGCCCAGCCCTCGCGCCGCAGCCGGTCCCGCAGCCGCTCCCGCCGCTCCTCCTCCCGCGAGCAGGACGCGCCGCAGGACGAGGACACGGACCAGGACGACTCCGAGGACACCGACTCCGAGGGCGAGGACGACAGCGCCGACGGCTCCGCCGAGAGCGGCTCGGGCTCCTCGCGCCGGCGCCGGCGTCGCGGGGGCCGCGGCCGTCGCGGCCGCGGACGCGGGGAGGACGACTCCCCGAGCGGCGACCGCAGCGCCGAGGACAGCGCGCAGGAGGACTCCTCCGAGGACGAGGAGACCGAGGACGGCTCGGGCGAGGAGGGCTCCGGCTCCTCCTCGGGCGGCTCGAGCTCCAGCTCGCGCCGTCGCCGCCGTCGCCGCCGCTCGGGAAGCAGCGGGGACGACGGCTCCTCCCCGGACGATCCGCCGAACACCGTGGTCAAGGTGCGCGAGGCGCGCGACGAGGTCAAGGCCGTCAAGGGCTCGACCCGGCTCGAGGCCAAGCGCCAGCGCCGCCGCGAGGGCCGTGACGCCGGCCGTCGCCGCAGCGTCATCACCGAGGCCGAGTTCCTCGCCCGCCGCGAGTCCGTCAAGCGCTCGATGGTGGTGCGCGAGCGCCAGGGCAGCACCCAGATCGCGGTGCTCGAGGACGACGTGCTCGTCGAGCACTACGTCGCCCAGAAGTCGCAGACCTCGATGGTCGGCAACGTGTACGTCGGCAAGGTCCAGAACGTGCTGCCCTCCATGGAGGCCGCCTTCGTGGACATCGGCAAGGGCCGCAACGCCGTGCTCTACGCCGGCGAGGTCAACTGGGACGCGGTGGGCCTCGAGGGCCAGCCGCGCCGCATCGAGCTCGCGCTGAAGAGCGGCGACCCCGTGCTGGTCCAGGTCACCAAGGACCCGATCGGCCACAAGGGCGCGCGGCTGACCAGCCAGATCTCCCTGCCCGGCCGCTATGTCGTGTTCGTGCCCGGCGGGTCCATGACCGGCATCTCCCGGAAGCTGCCCGACACCGAGCGCAACCGGCTGAAGAAGATCATGCGGCAGATCATCCCCGAGGACGCGGGCGTGATCGTGCGCACCGCCGCCGAGGGCGCGAGCGAGGAGGAGCTCACCCGCGACGTCGAGCGCCTCACCGCCCAGTGGGAGAAGATCCAGAAGTCCCAGAAGTCGCGGTCCGCGCCCGTGGCCCTCTCGCAGGAGCCCGACATCGCCATCAAGGTGGTGCGCGACGTCTTCAACGAGGACTTCACCTCCCTGGTCGTCGAGGGCGGCAAGGTCTACGACGACGTCCACTCCTACGTCTCCGAAGTCGCCCCCGACCTGCTCGAGCGCGTCACCCGCCATGTCGGCGAGAAGGACGTCTTCGCCAAGCACCGCATCGACGAGCAGCTGCTGAAGGCGATGGACCGCAAGGTGTACCTGCCCTCCGGCGGCTCCCTCGTCATCGACCGCACCGAGGCGATGACCGTCGTCGACGTGAACACCGGCAAGTTCACCGGCTCCGGCGGCTCCCTCGAGGAGACCGTCACCAAGAACAACCTCGAGGCGGCCGAGGAGATCGTGCGCCAGCTGCGGCTGCGCGACATCGGCGGCATCATCGTCATCGACTTCATCGACATGGTCCTCGAGGCCAACCGCGACCTCGTGCTGCGCCGCCTCGTGGAGTGCCTGGGCCGGGACCGCACCAAGCACCAGGTCGCCGAGGTGACCTCGCTGGGCCTGGTGCAGATGACCCGCAAGCGCGTGGGCCAGGGCCTGGTGGAGACCTTCTCCACCACCTGCGAGCACTGCCACGGCCGCGGCATGACGGTCGACATGGACGCCGACGGCGGCCACAGCCACCCCCAGGGCGGCGGCAGCGGCGGAGGCGGCGAGGACGGCTCCAAGGGCTCCTCGCGCCGGCGCGGCCGGCGCGGCCGCGGCGGGGCGAAGGACGAGGACGAGCACGGCGGCGACGCCGGCGGCTCCGAGGAGTCCGGCGACGTCCACCGCCTCGCCGACGACGAGGACAGCCGTGCGCTGACCCGCGCGACGATCGCCTCGATCGCCGCCGCCTCGGGCAGCCACAGCCAGCCCGAGGTCGTCGTCGACGGCCAGGTGGTCGATCCCGACGGGGACCAGTGACCTGTTCCACACGGTGTGACGGCGTTCTCGCTGGTCGGGGCGTGTCCCATGGTTGACCGGCTGTTCACGGGATCGTAAGCTGTCCCCTGGCGCAAACGCGTCGCAGTCGTCGTCCGGTGGACATCGCGCGACCGCATCTCCCGCCCGGCTCCCCGGCCGGGAACGGTTGACGGTCGCAGGTCCGCGGTGGTCACCCGAGTGGGCGCTCGACTCGAAGACTAGATCCGAATCACAAGATGGAGACGTGACGTGGTGTACGCAATCGTCCGCGCAGGCGGTCGTCAGGAGAAGGTGTCGGTCGGTGACACCATCGTGATCAACCGCGTGGCAGGCGAGGCGGGCGACAGCATCGATCTCGCTCCCGTGCTGCTGGTCGACGGTGACAAGGTCACCTCCGCCCAGGCCGAGCTCGCGAAGGTCAAGATCACCGCCGAGAAGGTCGAGGACCTCCGCGGCGAGAAGATCCGCATCCTCCGCTACAAGAACAAGACCGGTTACAAGAAGCGCCAGGGCCACCGCCAGGAGCTCACCCGGCTGAAGATCACGGGCATCGCCTGAGCGATCCCTCGACCAGACAAAGGATTGATCCCAGATGGCATCTAAGAAGGGCGTCAGCTCCTCCAAGAACGGCCGTGACTCCAACGCCCAGCGCCTCGGCGTGAAGCGCTTCGGCGGCCAGGTCGTCGGCGCCGGCGAGATCCTCGTCCGCCAGCGCGGCACCAAGATCCACCCCGGCGACGGCGTGGGCCGCGGCAACGACGACACCCTGTTCGCGCTCACCGCGGGCACCGTCGAGTTCGGCCGCAAGCGCGACCGTCGCGTGGTCAGCGTCGTCGAGACCGTCTGACACGCCGCCCCGGACCCGGGGCACCCAGCGTCCTTCGAGGGGCGGAGCCGATCGCTCCGCCCCTCGTCGCTTATCCACCCCCACGGCACCCTCGACCCTCGGAGAGCACCCATGGCTACATTCGTCGACCGCGTCCGACTGCAGGTCGTCGGAGGATCCGGCGGGCACGGCGCCGCCTCCATCCGGCGCGAGAAGTTCAAGCCCCTCGCGGGCCCCGACGGCGCCGACGGCGGCCGCGGCGGCGACGTGATCCTCGAGGTCGACGCCTCGACCACGACGCTGCTGGAGTACCACCACAAGCCGCACCAGCGCGCGACCGGCGGCGGCTTCGGCAAGGGCGACCTGCGCCACGGCGCGAACGGCGAGGACCTCGTGCTGCCCGTGCCCGACGGCACAGTGGTCACCGAGGAGGACGGCACCGTGATCGCCGACCTCGTGGGCATCGGCACCCGCTACGTCGCCGCGCGCGGCGGCAACGGCGGCCTCGGCAACGCGGCCCTCGCCTCGAAGCAGCGCAAGGCCCCCGGCTTCGCGCTGCTCGGCGAGCCGGGCCAGGAGCGCACCCTCGTGCTCGAGCTGAAGACCGTCGCGGACGTGGCGCTGGTGGGCTACCCCAGCGCCGGCAAGTCCTCGCTCATCGCGGCGATGAGCGCCGCCCGCCCGAAGATCGCCGACTACCCGTTCACGACCCTGGTGCCGAACCTCGGCGTGGTCGAGGCGGGAGAGCACCGGTACACGATCGCCGACGTGCCGGGGCTGATCCCCGGCGCCAGCCAGGGCAAGGGCCTCGGGCTGGACTTCCTGCGCCACATCGAGCGCTGCCACGTGCTGGTGCACGTGCTGGACGCCGCCGCGCTCGAGTCCGACCGCGACCCCGTCAGCGACCTCGAGATCATCGAGTCCGAGCTCGCCGCCTATGCCGCGAGCCTGGACGAGGAGGCGGAGACCCGCGTGCCGCTCATGGAGCGGCCCGCCGTGGTCGTGCTGAACAAGACCGACCTGCCCGACGGCGCCGACATGGCCGACCTCGTCCGCGAGCGGCTGGGGGAGCGGGAGATGCCGATCCTCGACGTCTCCGCGGTCTCCCGCAAGGGGCTGCGGGAGCTGTCCTTCCTGCTCGGCGAGCTCGTCGAGCAGGCGCGCGCCGCCCTGCCCGCTCCTGAGCCGGCGCCGGTCGTCCTCACCCCGCGCGGCGCGGATCGGGCCTCCTTCGAGGTCGTCACGGAGCAGTACGACGGCGGCACCGCCTTCCGCGTCCGCGGCGACAAGCCCGAGCGCTGGGTGCGCCAGACCGACTTCACCAACGACGAGGCCGTCGGCTTCCTCGCCGACCGCCTCGCGAAGCTCGGCGTCGAGGACGGACTGTTCTCCGCCGGGGCCGTCGCCGGCTCCACCGTGCTCATCGGCCCCGGGGACGACGCGGTCGTCTTCGACTGGGAGCCGACGATGGTGGGCGGCGCCGAGATGCTCGGCCGCCGCGGCACCGACGACCGGCTCGAGGACCACCACCGCCCCACCCGCGAGCAGAAGCGCGAGGAGCAGAAGGCCCGCACCGCCGCCCGCATGGACCGTCTCGCCTCGATGGAGGCGGAGCGGAGGTCCGGCCACTGGGCCGATCCCTCGAGCGACGGGGACGGTCGCCGGTGAGCGTGGCGGAGCTGCGTCAGCCCGCCCGTCTCACCGCCCGTGAGGAGCTCGTCGGCGCCCGCCGCATCGTCGTGAAGATCGGCTCCTCGAGCCTGACCGACGCACGGGGGAGGCTGGACCAGTCCCGCCTCGACGGCGTCGCGGAGGTCGCCGCGACGCTCGCGGCGCGCGGCACGGAGCTGGTGATCGTCTCCTCCGGGGCGATCGCGGCCGCGCTCGGCCCGCTGGGACTGCCGGAGCGGCCCACCTCGGTGCCGCTGCAGCAGGCCGCCGCGAGCGTGGGCCAGGCCCTGCTCGCCACCGCCTGGTCCCGCGCCTTCGCCGTGCACGAGCGGACCACCGGGCAGGTCCTGCTCACCGAGTCCGACGTGATCCGCCCCCAGACCTATCGCAACGTGCGCAGCGCCCTGGAGGCCCTGCTCGAGCTCGGCACCGTGCCGGTGGTCAACGAGAACGACACCACCGCCACCCACGAGATCCGCTTCGGGGACAACGACCGCCTCGCGGCGCTCGTCGCGCAGCTGCTCGGCGCCGACGCGCTGATCCTGCTCACCGACGTCGACGCCCTCTACACCGCCCCGCCCCGCGAACCCGGTGCGGAGCGGATCGGCGTGGTCGAGGACGTGGCGCGCCTGGCCGGGGTGAGCATCGGCTCGGTCGGCTCGAAGGTCGGCACCGGCGGCATGGTCACGAAGCTGTCGGCCGCCCAGCTCGCCTCCACCACCGGCACCGCGGCGCTGATGACCTCCGCGGAGCGCTTCGCCGAGGCGGTGGAGGGCCGGGACGTCGGCACCTTCTTCCGCGCACATCACGGCCGTCGCCGCTCGCGCCTGGTGTGGCTGCGCTTCGCGACCCGGGGCGCGGGGACGCTGCACCTGGACGAGGGCGCGGCCGGCGCCGTGCGCTCGCGCCGTCGCTCGCTGCTCGCCGTCGGCGTCACCCGGGTGGAGGGGACCTTCCCCGCGGGGGTGCCCGTGGACGTCGCCGCCCCGGACGGCACCGTGATCGGCCGCGGCCTGACCTCCTTCAGCTCCGACGAGCTGCGGGCCATGGCGGGGCGCGGCACCGACGAGGCGCGGGAGCTGCTGGGGGAGCGGTACCGCCGCCCCGCGATCCACCGCGATCAGCTGGTGGTGCTCTGAAGGACGCGGGACCGCGTCTCCCGGCCGGAGCGGATCCGCTCGATCAGCCAGCTCAGCACGAGTGCGAGCGCGATGCCGAGCACCACGCCCAGCAGCGGCCGCTCGCGGAACAGCAGCCCGCCGGCCATCCCGATCCCGACGTTGTACAGCGCCCAGGCGGTCGCGGCCAGCAGGGCGAAGCCCGCGAAGAGGGGCCGCGGGTAGCGGATCATGCCCGAGGCGATCGAGGTGGCGGTGCGCCCGCCGGGGATGAACCGGGCGGTGACGATGAGGGCGCCGCCGCGCGTGTTCAGGCCGTTCTCCGCCCAGGTCAGGAGCTTGTCGCCGGCACGTCGCGCGCGGAGCAGTCTGGTCACCGGCCCGGCGCCGCGGCCCACGTGATGGGCGATCAGGTCACCGCTCAGCGCCGCGGCCATCGTCACCGGGATCAGCACCAGCGCGTGCGGCGACTCCTGCGCGACCGCATAGGCGCCGGCGGTGATCACCACCGTCTCCCCGGGGAAGACCGGGAAGACCGAGTCCGCCGCGACGACCGCGAAGAGCAGGACGTACAGCCACGGCGAGGCCATGACCACCTCGACCAGGTGGAGTACGGCGTCCATGCAGGCGATCACCTCGGGGCTCGGGAGAGGGGCTGACCGACCCAGGCTAGGGTCCCCTGCCGCATGTTCCCTGGGCGGACGCCCCGGGCTCCCTGGACGTCCCGCTCGTAGACTCGGGCCATGGACGATCAGCTGCTTTCCGTCGAGTCGGCCGTCCGCGGCGCCGTCCGCGCCGCGAAGGACGCCCAGCCCGTGCTCGCCCGCCTCCGCCGCGCCGAGAAGGACGCGTTGCTGCACGCCATGGCCGAGGCGCTCGTCGCCCGCGCCGACGAGATCGTCGCCGCCAACGCCCAGGACCTCGCCGCCGCCGACGAGTCCGGCATGGCCGCCGGTCTGCGCGACCGGCTCGCCCTGGACCCGCAGCGGATCGCGTCGATCGCGCAGCAGCTGCGCGACGCCGCCGCGCTGCCCGACCCCGTCGGCGAGGTGGTGCGAGGCTCTGTGCTCGCCAACGGCCTCGAGCTGCGCCAGGTGCGGGTGCCGATGTGCGTGATCGGGATGGTCTACGAGGCGCGCCCGAACGTGACGGTCGACGCCGCCGGCCTCGCGCTGAAGGCCGGCAGCGCCGTCGTGCTGCGCGGCGGCTCCGCGGCCCTGCACTCCAACACCGCGCTGATCGCGGTGCTGCGGGACGTGCTCGCCGAGCGCGGGCTGCCGGAGGATCTCGTCGTCGGGATCGATGCGCACGGCCGCGAGGGCGCCGACGTGCTCATGCGTGCCCGCGGGCTGGTCGACGTGCTGATCCCGCGCGGCGGCGCTGGCCTGATCCGCCGCGTGGTCGAGAACGCCCAGGTGCCCGTCATCGAGACCGGCACCGGCACCACCCACGTGCTGGTGGACGCGAGCGCCGACCTCGACCAGGCCGAGCAGATCGTGCTCAACGCCAAGACCCAGCGGGTCGGGGTGTGCAACGCGCTGGAGACGCTGCTGGTCCACCAGGACGTCGCCGCCGAGGCGCTGCCGCGGCTCGGCACCGCTCTGGCGGAGGCCGGCGTGCGCCTGCACGTGGACGAGCGGGCGGCCGCGCTGCTGCCGGCGGGCGTCGAGCATGTCCCCGCGACGGAGGAGGACTGGGACGTGGAGTATCTCGCCCTCGAGCTCGCCGTCGCCGTCGTCGACGACCTCGACGCGGCGCTCGCGCACATCCGGGTCCACTCCTCGGGCCACACCGAGTCGATCCTCACCCGCGACCTCGTCTCCCAGCAGCGCTTCCTCGCCGAGGTCGACTCCGCCGTGGTCATGGCCAACGCCTCCACCCGCTTCTCCGACGGCGGAGAGTTCGGATTCGGCGCCGAGATCGGGATCTCCACCCAGAAGCTCCACGCCCGCGGCCCGATGGGGCTGAGCGAGATCTCCGCCACGAAGTGGCTCGTGGTCGGTCAGGGCCACGTGCGCCCGTGACCCCACTCCCACCCGGCGGGTTCCGGCCGGCACCCCGCCCGCGTTGTGGGATGATGGGCCGGTCACTCGAGGAAAGGCCTTCTAGAACATGATCGACCAGCTCATGATCCTCGCCGAGTCCGGCGCCGGCGCGAGCGAGGGCATCCCCGCACCCTTCATCGGGATCGGTGCGTTCGCGATCCTGATGACCATGCTGGCCATCACCTGGCTCACCGGAGGTGCGCACCACCGCAGCCTCGACAAGAAGCACGACGCGGACACCGACTCCGACACCGACCGCTGAGACCGGTGGAGCTGCAGCGACGACGGATCGGCGTGATGGGCGGGACCTTCGATCCCATCCATCACGGCCACCTCGTCGCCGCCAGCGAGGTGCAGAGCGTCTTCGCGCTCGACGAGGTCGTGTTCGTGCCCACGGGCCGGCCCTGGCAGAAGGCGTCGCAGGAGATCTCCGACCCGGAGCACCGTTACCTGATGACCGTCGTCGCGACCGCCGCGAACCCGGTCTTCACCGTCTCGCGCGTGGACGTCGACCGTCCCGGCGCGACCTACACGATCGACACGCTGCGCGAGCTGCACGCCGAGGACCCCGACGCGGACCTCTTCTTCATCACCGGCGCGGACGCGCTCCAGAACATCCTGACCTGGAAGGACACCGAGGAGATCTTCCAGCTCGCGCACTTCGTCGGCGTCACCCGGCCGGGGCACGAGCTGGACACCTCGGGACTGCCGGACGACGGCGTCACCCTGATCGAGGTGCCCGCCATGGCGATCAGCTCGACCGACTGCCGCACCCGCGTCGCCGCCGGCGCCCCCGTCTGGTACCTGGTGCCTGACGGGGTCGTGCAATACATCAACAAGTACGCGCTCTACACAGGAGGTGACGGCCGATGACCGAGCCGGAGACCACCCCGCGGCGCGGCCGCCGCGCCCGCGCGCTGAGCCCCGAGGAGCTCACCGGCGCCGAGCCGAGCCCCGAGGCCCCGGGACGCCGCGGTGCCGTGCCCCCGCCCGACGCCGACGCGCCCGTGCCCGCCCTGCGCAAGTTCGGTCGCCGCGCCCGCATCATCGAGCTCAGCGACCAGCCCGCCCCGGAGCCCGTCGGCGCCCCCGCGCCCCGCGCCGCGGAGGCGGAGATCGTCCGCGACAGCGACGGCGTCGAGCTCGGCGAGCTCTCCGTCACCGACGCGCCCGATCCGCGCCCCGCACCGCGCTTCGACGGCAAGGTGCTCCACCGGCCCGAGAGCGCGGGCGGCCGCCGCCTGCTGTGGCTGGTGTGGGTGCTGATCGCGCTCGCGCTGACCGCGCTGGTCGCCCTGCTGCTGACCGGCGTGCTCTCGCCCTCGGAGGCCTCGGCCTCCGCCACCGCCCTGCTCGACACGACTCCCGCCCACCTCGTCCTGGAGGACCCCGCAGCGTGACCGCTCCCGAAGAATCCCTCGACCTCGCCCGGGTGGCCGGCCAGGCCGCCGCCGACAAGCTCGCCGAGGAGGTCATCGGCCTGGACGTCTCGGAGCTGGTGGTCATCACCGACGTCTTCCTGGTGTGCAGCGGGGACTCCGAGCGCCAGGTCTCCGCGATCGTCGACGGCGTGGAGGAGGCGCTGCTGACCCAGCGGCGACGCAAGCCGCTGCGCCGCGAAGGCGAGCGCGACGCGCGCTGGGTGCTGCTGGACTACGGCGACATCGTCGTGCACGTCCAGCACGCCGAGGACCGCGCCTTCTACGCTCTCGAGCGGCTGTGGCGAGACGCGCCCGTGCTCGACCTGCGGATCGACGAGGGCCGCCCCGAGTGAGGCCCGCCCATCGCACCCGGCTCGTCCTCGTGCGTCACGGCCAGACCGAGCACAACAGGGAGGGCCGCCTGCAGGGGCAGGTCGACATCCCCCTGAACGAGAACGGTCGGCACCAGGCCGAGACGCTCGCCCGCACCGTCGCCGCCTCCCCGCCCGACGTCATCGTCTCCTCGCCGCTGTCGCGCGCCCGCGACACCGCCGGGGCGATGGCGCGCGCCTGCGGGCTCCAGGTCACCACCGATGAGGCCTTCCTCGAGCGCAGCTTCGGGCGGTGGGAGGGTCTGCGCGGGGAGGACATCCGCAGCCGCTGGCCCTCCGAGCACGCCGACTGGCGCGCCCATCGGCCGATCACGGGCCTCGACATCGAGGACCGCCCCGAGGTGGGCGAGCGCGTCGCCGCCGGCTGCCGCCGCCTGCTGGAGGAGAACCCCGAGAAGACCGTCATGGTCGTCGCCCACGGCGCGGCGATCACGCTCGGGATCACCGCCCTGCTGGGTCTGGACATGCGCGGATTCCGCGGCATCGCCGGGCTCGAGAACTGCCACCGCTCGGTGCTCGAGCCGCTCCATGCGGAGCCGACGGAGGGCCTGATGAGGTTGCTGTCACACAACCTGCCTCCCGATTTCACCTGAGCGGGGAAGCGGGGTAGTCTCGACGAGTCGCCTGACGGGGCGGCACCCGATACGGGGCTATGGCGCAGTTGGTAGCGCGCTTCCATGGCATGGAAGAGGTCAGGGGTTCGAATCCCCTTAGCTCCACTCGAGAATCTCGTGAGACAGTGACTCGTCAGAAGGGCCCCGGCAGAGCCGGGGCCCTTCTGCTGTGTCGGGAGGTTCAGCGCACCGGCTGGCGCAGGATCGTGCGCAGGCGCTCGGGCGGCGCGATGCGTGCGCTCGAGCGCGGGCCCTGCTGGTTATGGGGACCGGGACCAAAGGGGGTTTCCTCTGCACCCGCATCCGCTGTCTGCCGGCGACCGGGGCCGGGGAGCGCGTCGGAGATCTGCACACTCAGGATCTGGATCCGTTCAACCTCGCCGTGCGGGAGCTGCTGGACGCGCTCTGAGCTTCCCCTCCTCGACGATCAGGCCGTGCAGCTCCGCCAGCTCCGGCACGGTGAAGGCCGCCTCCTCGAGCGCCGGGACGAGCGCACGGGCGAAGGCCCGGTAGGTGCCCGGGACCTCGGCGCCGCGCTCGCGCAGGGCCCGCCGCGCGTACTCGTCGCAGAGGAAGGCGGGCCGGGCGAAGCAGTACAGCGAGATCGCATCGGCCGTCTCCTCGCCGACGCCCTCGACGGAGAGGAGCTCTCGGCGGAGGGCGGTGTCGTCCAGCTCGTCGGCGGCCGCGGCACGGCCGGCCCACCACGCCGCGAGCGCCTGCACGCGCCGCGGCTTCGTGCGCGGGAAGCCGGCCGGGCGGACCAGCTCCCGCACGTGCTCCTCGTCGGCCGACGCGAGCCGGGCGGGCTCGCGCAGTCCGGCGGCGGTGAGTGCGGCGAGGGCCTGCGCCGCCTGCTCCCACCGGGAGCGCTGGACCAGCACCGCGCCGAGCGCGATCTCGAAGGGCTCCTCGCCGGGCCACCACCAGCCCTGCGGGCCGTGCCGGTCGAGCAGCTCGCGGTGCAGGGCGCGCAGGTCGATCATGCGAGGTAGGTTGTCACGTCCTCAGGGGCGACCGCGAGATGCACCACCGTGCCGGGGGCGAGATGCCGGGCGGCGGCGTCCTGCGGGGACAGGTCCGCGGCGAGATCCTCGGTGCGCACCCGGACCAGGTCGCCGTGCGGGGTCAGGGAGCGGACGGTGCGGGGGAGCCCCTGCTCGGCGAGGCGCACCGCGGCGGGGCGGAAGGCGGCGAGCACCGCGGTGCCGGGGACGAGGGGGCTCTTCGCCGAGAGGCGGCCGCCGCCCTCGAGCTCGATCCGGTGCCCGTCCCATCGGCCCGCGACGAGGTTCAGCCCCGCCAGCCGTGCCGCGAAGCCCGAGCGCGGTCGGGCGAGGACCTCGGTCGTCGGCCCCGCGTCGACCTGCCGGCCCTGCTCGAGCACCACGACGCGTTCGGCGAGCGAGAGCGCGTCCAGGACGTCGTGGGTGACGACGATCGCCGTGCGGCCTGCGAGGAATCCGCGCAGCTGCTCGCGCAGCGCGGGCGCGACGTCGACGTCCAGCGCAGCCATCGGCTCGTCCAGCAGCAGCAGCCGGGGATCCGCCGCGAGCGCCCTCGCGATCGCGACCCGCTGCGCCTGTCCGCCGGAGAGCTGGGCGGGGCGGCGGGCGGCGAGTTCGGCGAGACCCATCTGCTCGAGATGCACCTCGGCCCGTCGACGCGCCTCCCGGCGCGGGACGCCCTGGGCCCGCAGCGGGAACATCACGTTGCCGAGCACGGTGAGGTGCGGGAAGAGCACCGGGTCCTGGCTCAGGGTGGTGACGCGGCGGTCGTGCGGCGGCACCCAGGTCCGCCCGTCGACCAGGATCCGTCCGTCGAGGGAGACCGAGCCGGAGCTGGGGCGCAGGTCCCCGGAGATCAGCGACAGCGCGGTCGACTTCCCGGCGCCGTTCGGGCCGACGACCGCGAGGGTCTCGCCGTGTCCGACCTCGAGGTCGAGCTCGACGTCGCGCTCGGCGACGGCGGCGCGCAGCACCAGGCTCATGCGCTCCGCCTCCGGTGCGCCAGGGCGATCACCGCGATCGCGACGAGCATCAGCACGAAGGAGAGCGCCACCGCGGCCTCCGGATCGCTCTCGCGCTGCAGGTAGATCTCCAGCGGCAGGGTGCGGGTGGTGCCCTGCAGGGAGCCGGCGAAGGTGATCGTCGCGCCGAACTCGCCGAGCGCACGGGCGAAGGAGAGCACGGTGCCGGAGAGCAGAGCGGGCAGCACCAGCGGCAGCGTGACGTGGGTGAGGACGCGGGAGGGGCACGCCCCGAGGGAGGCGGCGGCCCGCTCGTAGCGGGTGCCGGCCGTGCGCAGCGCCCCCTCCAGGCTGAGCACCAGGAAGGGCAGGGCCACGAAGGTCTGCGCGAGCACCACCGCGGTGGTCGAGAAGGCGATCTGCACCCCGAGCAGCTCCAGATGCCGACCCAGCAGGCCCTGCCGCCCGAAGGTGTACAGCAGCGCGATGCCCCCGACCACCGGCGGCAGGACCAGCGGGATCAGCACCAGCGAGCGCACCAGCGACATGCCGCGGCCGTCCGTGCGGGCGAGCAGCAGCGCCATCGGCACGCCCAGCAGCACGCAGAGCGCGGCGCTGGTCAGCGAGGTCTGCAGGCTCAGCCGCAGCGCCGCGAGCGAGGACTCCGAGGTGATCAGGTCCCAGAAGTCGCTCCACTCGACCCGCAGCGCCATCGCCACGAGCGGCAGGACGACCAGCAGCGCGCCGAGCCCGGCGGGCAGCAGGATCCAGCGGGGGAGGGTCCTCATGCGCCGCGGAAGCCGTATCCGGCGAGGACCTTCTGGCCCTCCTCGCCGGTGACGAGGTCGACGAACTCCTGGCCCAGCTGCGGGTTCGCCGAGCCGTCGACGGTGGTGATGGGGTAGGTGTTCACGGCCTCCTGCGCCTCGGGGAAGTCGATCCCCTCGACGGCATCGCCGGCCTTCTCCACATCGGTGACGTAGACCAGGCCCGCATCGGCCTCGCCGCTGGTGACCTTGTTCAGCACGTCCGTGACGGACTGCTCCTCGCTGACGGGGGCGAACTCGAGTCCCGCCGCCTCCTCCACCGTCTCGGTCGCCGCGCCGCAGGGCACCTCCGGCGCGCAGACGACGAGATTCAGCTCGCCAGTGAGGGAGGCGAGGTCCGTGACGCCCGCGGGGTTCCCGGCCGGCACCGCGATCCTCAGCGTGTTCGTGGTGAAGGCGACGGGATCCGCCTCCTCGAGGCCGGCGTCGGTGAGCTTGTCCATGTTCTTCGTGTCCGCGGAGGCGAAGACGTCGGCCGGGGCGCCCTGCTGGATCTGCTCGACCAGCGTGGAGGAGCCGGCGAAGCTGAACTCGACCGTGACGCCCTCGTGCTCGGACTCGAACTGCTCGCCGAGCTCCTCGAAGGGCTCCTGCAGGGAGGCGGCGGCGAAGACGCGGAGGGTGACCGGTGCGGCGGCCGGGTCCTCGGCGGAGCCGCCGGAGCCGCACGCGGCGGCGGTCAGCGCGATCGCCGCGGCGGCGGCCGCGGAGCGGAGCAGGGTCTTCATGACGGCTCCGCCTCGATCACGACCTGCGTGGCCTTCACGACGGCGCTGGCGACCCTGCCGGCCTCCAGCCCGAGCTCCCGGGCGGCCTCGCTGCTCATCAGCGAGACGACGCGGAAAGGACCGCACTGCAGCTCGACCTGCGCCATCACGGTGTCCGTCACGACCCGGGTGACCAGCCCCGTGAAGCGGTTCCGGGCGGAGGAGGCGGTCGTGCCGTGCAGCTCGGGCGTCACCGCCAGCTCCCGGGCGAGGCGCGCGACCTCGACCCCCTCGAGCACCTTCCGGCCGCTCGCGTCGTGGGTCGCCTCGAGGGTCCCCTTCTCGATCCACCGTCGCACGGTGTCCTCACTCACCCCGAGGAAGGTGGCGGCATCACGAACCCGCATCTGCGTCATGAGGACCACCATAGCGGCGCAGATGCGGGTTCATGGGGCGGAAGTCCTCAGGCGACGAGCAGCACCCCGCCGAGCGCGACCGAGGCGACGAGCGCGGTCGAGAGCGCGGCGAGGAGGAAGGGGCGCGGTCCCACCTGCTTCAGCAGCGAGATCCTCACCCCGGTGCCGAGCGCGAACATCGCCGCGGCGAGCAGGAGGGTCTGCAGCAGCGACCCGGCCTCGAGCACCGGCTCCGGGAGCGGCACGAAGGAGCGCACGAGCACCATGGCGAGGAAGCCGACCACGAACAGCTGCACCAGCGGCGGCTGCTTCCCGTCCTTCGCGCCGTGCCGGCGCTGCTGCATCGACATCACCGCCATCACCGGCGCGAGCATCAGCACGCGGGCGAGCTTCACGATCACGGCGACGGTGAGCGCCGCGCCCCCGCCGATCGCGCCGCCCGCGGCGACGACCTGGGCGACCTCGTGGATGGAGGCGCCCGCCCAGAGACCGGCGGTCTCGCCGTGCAGGCCCATCAGCGCGGCGGCCGCGGGCACCAGCACGATCATCAGCGAACCGCACAGCACCACCAGCGCCACGGCCGTGACCGTGTCCTCCTCGCGCTCGTCGTCCGGATCCGTGACGCCCGCGGCCGCCGCGACCGCCGCCGCGCCGCAGATCGAGAACCCGCAGGCGATCAGCACGGTGAGGTGACGGCCGACGCCGACGAGCCGGCCCAGCAGCACGGTCCCGAGGATGCCGACCCCCACCACCGCGACCACGACCAGCAGCATCCCGATGCCGAGGGAGGCCAGGTCGCCGAGTGCGACCTGGAGTCCCAGCAGCACGATCCCGGCGCGCAGCAGCTTCTTCGAGGCGATCGCGAGACCCGGCGCCGCGGCCCGGGGGAGCGGGACGACGTTCGCGAGCACCACGCCGACGACGATCGCGAGGACCAGGGCGCTGATCCCCGGCAGCAGCGGTGCGACGAGCATCGAGACGACCGCGACGCCGAGGGCGAGCGCGAGGCCCGGCAGGATCGAGGGGGCCGGGGACGCCGAGGGCGTCGGCGTCGAGGGGGCGGCGCCGGAGGAGAGGGCGTGCGAGGGGGTGGAGGGCATGACGTCCACGGTTCCATCGCCTCTGACCTGCCGGTAGTCGGCAGTTCACGAGCAGGGCATATATTTCTGATATGCCAGCCTCTCTGCCGAACCTGTCGGCCCTCGCCCTGTTCGTGGCCGTGGTGGACGAGGGCGGGCTCGGCGCCGGCGCCCGGCGCGCCGGGATCCATCAGCCCAATGCGAGCCGGATGATCGCCCAGCTCGAGGCGCAGGCGGGCACCGCCCTGCTCGAGCGGGACCCGCGAGGCTCCCGCCCCACCTCCGCCGGGCTGCTGTACGCGGCGCAGGCACGGCAGCTGCTGGAGGCGGCCGAGCAGTTCTCCGACTGGCTGCGGCACAGCCGCGAGGAGGGCGTGCACGAGCTGCGCGTGGGGGTGTCGATGACGATCGCGGAGCACCTGATGCCCGCCTGGCTGGCCGAGCTGCGCCGCCGCAGCCCGCGCACCCGGGTGGACCTCGAGGTGCTCAACTCCACCCAGGTCCTCGCCGGGGTGCACGACGGGCACCTGCGGCTCGGCTTCGTCGAGACGCCCCGCCTCCCGCGGGACGTGCACGCGCTGACGCTGCGCGAGGACGAGCTCGTGGTGGTCGTCGCCCCGGAGCATCCCTGGGCGCTGCGCGAGGGGCCGCTCGAGCTCGACGAGCTCGCCTCGACCCCGCTCGTGGTGCGCGAGGGAGGGTCCGGCACGCGCGACGCCTTCGAGGAGCTCGTCCCCGCGGCGGGCGGTACCCCGCCCGTCCAGGAGCTCGGCAGCAACGCCGCCGTCCGCATCGCCGTCGCCTCCGGCGCAGGGCCCGCGGTGCTCAGCATGCTCGCCGTCCGCTCCGGGCTCGAGAGCGGGCAGCTGCTGCGGGTGCCGCTGGCGGGCTCGCGTCTGCGCCGCCCGCTGACCGCGGTGTGGAACGGGCCCCGCCGGCTCAGCGGCCCGGCAGCGGATCTCGTCGCCGTCGCGACAGCAGCCACGCCGCCGCCCCGGTGATCGCGCCGAGCAGCGCGCCCGCCGCCCGGCCCGAGGACGCGGCCGGGGTACGTTCGGAGGCGACATCGAGAGCAGGAAGGGTGCGACATGCCGATCCTCACCAACACCGCGGAGCAGCCCGAGCAGCCGCGCCGCGGCGCCGTCTGGTCCATCGCCGTGCCCGAGCGCGAGCTGGACTCCAACCTGATCCGACTGCCCGCCGGGGAGGAGATCCCCGCCCACATCGGCGCCGAGGTGGACACGCTCGTGCACGTGGTGCACGGCGAGGGCGTGCTCACGACGGAGGACGGCGAGGAGCCGCTGCGCGCCGGGGACGTCGCGCTGCTGCCCCGCCGCACGGTGCGCGGGTTCCGGGCGGGGGAGGACGGACTGGAGTACCTCACCGTGCACCGGCGCCGCCGGTCGCTGACGATCCAGGGGCCGCGAGACTGAGCGCGGTGCAGCGGTCACCCGCGTCCGGACGTGGCGCCGCAGGTCAGAAGGGTGGCGGATCCTCGTAGGGAGAACTGCCGGGCTCCTCATCTCGCGCAGCCGGCTCGCCCTGGGCGGGAGGCCCCTTCGGGATCGGCGATCTCGGCGGTGAGGTCGGCGGTGGTATCGGAGGCGGCGGCGCGGTGCGGCGGTCGACGAAGGCCCGCCAGGCACGTTCGAGGTCCTCGACCGCGAGTCGTGTGCCGAGGTCGATGTCGTCGGCCGCGATCACCTGCTCGCCGCGGGTACCGATCCGCCAGCGGGTGCGTCCCGGGCCGCGCCCCGCACCGGGCTCCGGCCCGCTGGCCGGGACGGGGAGCCTGGTCGGGTCGAGATCGCCGGCGGTCTTCGCCTGATGGTGCTGCCAGCACAGCAGGTGGAGGTTCTCGAGCTCGGTGCGACCACCTCGAGCGGGGTCGGCGTGGACGAACTCCTCGATGTGATCGGCCTCGGAGGCCCAGGAGACCGGTCGCGTGCAGCCGGGGACCGCACAGGTCGAGCTGCGCAGGCGGAGGTGCTCGAGCATGGCCTGCGTCGGCGGATAGCGGTCCGGGGGCAGCGGCAGGAAGGCTCCCGTGCACGCATCGGTGAGGATCCGGTACCAGACGCTCTCGCCGCCCGCGATCTCCCGCGCGACCGCAGGAGGGAGCGGGATCGTGCCCTCGAGCATGCCAGGAGCGTCGGAGAGGCCCAGCAGGGTGAACACCGGCACGGTGACGTTCAGGCGGAAGCGCGGCGCGGGCACCCTCACGCCGTCGGTGTCGAACTCGGCGTTCAGCATCAGGTCGTAGCGGAGCCGGTCGAGCGGCACGGGGCGCTGGGTCGCGCTCGCGATGCCGTCGAGGTCATAGGGGATCTCGGTCCCCTCCCGCAGGGCGTGACGCTGTGCGGCCTGGACCGCGTGCGCGGTCTCGTCCAGGCGCTTCCAGAACGCGAGGACCTCGGGGATCGGGCCGCGCAGCGATGCCGCTCCGGTCCCGGCGCGCCCGTCAGGGGTGAGCTCGACTTCCCGCGGCAGAGCCTCCTCCGGCGCTGAAGGCTCCTTCTCCCGCTCGGCGAGCAGCCTCACCAGGGCGCGCAGCAGAGTGAGGAAGCGCTCGACGGGGATGTCGGCGGGCCAGGCGGTGAGCGCCGCGTCCAGCAGCCTCCGGGACTCGTCGCCGAGATCCTCCGACTCGCGCAGCACCTTCTGGAACCACCAGCTGGGCAGCGCACCCGCCTCCAGGCGTGCGAGCGTGCGCGGCAGCTGGTCCACCGCGCGGTGCGCCGCCAGGAGCTCCCGGTGCGCGACGCCGTGCGTCACCCGCAGCGCCATCGCGGCGCGGAGGGTGTCCACGTCGTCCGCGCAGTCTCCACCCTCGGACTCGATCAGCGCGGCGAGGGCGCGGAGGCGCGCGGCCAGGGCGCGGGCGCTCGCCGTCTCGGCGTCCCAGACCCGCTGGGCCGCCTCGCCGAGCCGCATGTCCTCCTCGCAGCCCGAGCGTGCGGGGAGGTCCTCCCGCGTGCGCGCCGCGCGGGCCTGGACCACGCGCAGACGGGAGGGGATGGAGTCGAGGAAGGCGAGGGCGGCCGGGTCGAGGGCGGTGCCGTCGATGTCGTCGTCGCCGGCGCTCGCCGGTGTGCTCGTCGCGGTGCTCATGTCCCCACCTCCTCCGTCGGCCTTGAATATCTCGAGACTACGACGTCGGTGTGACAGAAGAAAGGTGTGTGGATGAGTTTCGGATGTTTCCCGGGGGTATCCACAGAATGGTGTGTGCGGGGTGTGGGCAAGTGAGGTGTGGGGAGGGGAGGTCGCGCGCGGGGAGGGGGGTCGGGGGCGTCATCCACATTCTGAGCTGGGAGTGCGTCGTCCGTCGGGGGTGGGGTGTAGGGCGTGTCGTGTGTGGGGCGTGGATCGAGTCTTCTTGCTGTTCCTTCAGCGTGCATTAGGCGGAATCGCTCTCGAGGTTCCATTGTAAAATGCACTCGATCTCTTTCGGGGAATAGTTGTCGAGTAGCGCGGGAAGGTGCCACGCCATATTGCGCGGCCCCTCGTCGAGTCGCGCGCAACGGCCCCCGCTCGCGCATCTTCCCGCCCTCCGTTCTCGTGTCCTCCCGTCGTCCACCCGCCGCGGCGCACCCCGCAGTTCGCGCGTCCTCCCCGCGACCAGGCAGACTGGGGGCATGGCTGACCCACAGGATCCCCGCGTCGCGGTATATCTCGATTTCGACAACATCGTCATGTCCTGGTACGACCGGGTGCACGGACGGCAGGCGTACAGCCGCGACCGCCACCGCATCGCGGAGGACCCCACCGAGCCCGAGATCGCCGAGCGGCTCGCGAAGGCGACCGTCGACGTCGGCGCCGTGATCGACTTCGCCGCCTCCTTCGGGTCCCTCACCCTCACCCGCGCCTACGCGGACTGGTCCTCGCCGGTCAACGCCGTCTACCGCAGCCAGCTCGTGGCCCGCGCCGTCGACCTGGTCCAGCTGTTCCCCGCCGCGGCCTACGCCAAGAACGGCGCCGACATCCGCCTCGCCGTCGACACCGTCGAGGATCTCTACCTCCTGCCCGACCTCACCCACGTCGTGATCGTCGCCGGGGACTCCGACTACGTCCCCCTCGCCCAGCGCTGCCGCCGCCTCGGCCGCTACGTGATCGCGCTCGGCGTCGCCGGCTCCACCGCGAAGTCCCTCGCCGCCGCCTGCGACGAGTTCGAGTCCTACGAGAACCTCCCCGGCGTCGAGCGGCCCTCTGCCCCCGCACGCTTCCGCTCCCGGCGCCTCGGCGGCGGGGACGAGGAGGGACGCGGGACCACGCGCTCCCGCAGCCGGCGCGGCCAGGGCGGCGCTGACGGCACGGACGGCACCGACGGCGCAGAGAGCATCGAGAGCTCCACGAGCGCCGAGAGCACCGAGAGCAGCGGCGGCTCCGGCTCGCGCCGCGGCGGCCGCGGCCGGCACAGCGGCGCCGACAGCGACGTGGCCACCGCCTCGCAGGAGATCGAGGACCGCCTCGACGACACGCTCGAGGACGAGGGCGAGGAGGACCCCCGCGAGTCGGCCACCCGCCTGCTCGAGCGCGCCCTCCAGCTCGGCGGCCGCGGCGACAGCGAATGGCTGCACAGCTCGGCCGTGAAGTCCCACATGCGGCGCATGGACCCCTCCTTCAGCGAGAAGGCCCTCGGCTTCCGCTCCTTCTCCGAGTTCCTCAAGGCGAACTCCGACATCGCCGTGCTCGAGGAGACCGGGCACGAGCGTCTCGTGCGCGCCAAGGACTGACGGGGACCGGCGCGCCATGACGACCCTGCTCTCCGGCGCCCTGGCCGGACGCACCGTCATCACCGCCGTGGACCGGCGCTCCGAGGAGCTCGCCGCCGCCCTCGAACGGCACGGCGCGCGCGTCGTGCCCGCCGCTGCGATGTCCACGATCCCGCACGTCGACGACGAGACGCTGCTCGAGCGCACCCGCGCGCTGATCGCCGCGCCGCCGGACGCGACCGTCGTCCTCACCGGCGTCGGGCTGCGCGGCTGGCTCGAGGCGGCCGACGCCGCCGGTCTCGGCGCGGACCTCCGCGCCGCCCTCGGGGCCTCCCGCATCCACTCCCGCGGCACCAAGGCCCACGGCGCGGTGCGCGGGGCAGGCCTGGACAGCGTCTACGTCGCGACCTCCGAGACCGCGGCCGAGCTCGGTGACGAGCTGCTGTCCACGGGGGTGGACGGTCTGCGGATCGCCGTCCAGCACCACGGCTCCGGCGACGACGGGCTCGACGAGCTGCTCACCGCGCACGGCGCCGAGATGATCAGCCTGACCGTCTACCGCTGGGGGCCGCCGTCGGATCCCGCCGCCCTCACCCGCGCGGCCCGGCTCGCCGGCGCCGGAGGGGCCGACGCCGTGCTGTTCACCTCCGCGCCCGGCGCGACCGGCTGGCTCGACGCCGCCGCACGGGCCGGGACCCTGGACGCGGTGCGGGAGCGCGCCCGAGCGGGGGAGCTGGTGCTCGCGAGCGTCGGCCCCGTGACCTCCGCAGCGCTGAGAGCTCGTGACCTGCCCGTCCTGGAGGCGGAGCGGGCGAGGACGGGCTCCCTCGTGCGCACCGTCGTGCAGCACTTCGCCGCACTCTCCTGACAGCAGGAGGCGGAGAGGGGGATACTGGGGCGCCCGGGACAAGGAGGCAGTCCGATGAACACGTTCCTGTGGATCCTCGCCTTCGCCCTCGCCGCGGTCTTCGTGGCCAGCGGCGCGATGAAGCTCCTCGCGCCGCGCGAGCAGCAGATCGAGAAGACCCCCTACGCCGAGGACTTCCCCCACAGCGTCATCCAGGGGATCGGCGCCCTGGAGATCCTCGGCGCGCTCGGCCTCGTCGTCCCCGCGCTCACCGGCATCGCCACGGTCCTGGTGTCGCTGGCGGCCGCCGGCCTCGCGATCACCATGGTCTTCGCCGCGCTCGTGCACGCCCGACGCGGCGACCCGTTCCGCGCCATGCTCCCCTCGATGCTCCTGGCGCTCGGATCGGTGGTGGTGGCCTGGTCCCGCTTCGGGCCCTACCCGCTGTGAGCCCCTACCCGCTGTGAGCTGAGCCCGTCCGGCGCCCCGCCCACAGCAGCGCCCGCAGCGCGAGCCCGACCAGCAGCGCCCAGAACGCCGCGCTGATCCCCGCCGCCGCGATGCCCGAGGCGGCGATCAGCACCGTCACCCCGGCGGGGAGCTGCTCCTCGGACTCCGCGAGCGCGGAGCGCAGCGAGGCCACGAAGGTGCCCAGCAGCGCGAGCCCCGCCACCGCCGGGATCACGCCCTCCGGCGCGAGCGCGATCAGCTGTGCGAAGACGGTCGCTCCGAGACCGCACAGCACCAGCACCACGCCCGACGTGGTCGAGGCGATCCAGCGCCGCTCCCGATCCTCCCCGGCCTCCGGCCCGGCCGCGAGAGCGGCAGTGATCGCCGCGAGATTCACGCCGTGCCCGCCGAGCGGCGCGCCGATCATCGTGCCGAGACCGGTGGTCACCATCGACGCGCGCCACGGCACCTCATAGCCGAGGCTCCGCATCACCGCCACGCCCGGCACGTTCTGCGACGCCATCGTCACCAGGTACAGCGGGAGCGCGACCCCCACGACCGCGCCGACGGTCAGCGTCGGGACGGTGAGCTCCACCGCCGGGAGCAGCGGGGGAGCGGCCGACGGGGAGGGCGCCGCCGTCAGGGACACGACGATCACGACGCTCGCGGCGAGGAACGCGAGCGGGGAGGCCCAGCGCGGTGAGAGCCGCTGCGCGAGCGCCCACACCACGATCACCGGCGCCACCGCGAGCGGATTCGCGGCCACGCCGAGCACCGGGCCCAGGCACAGCTGGAACAGCACCCCGGCGAGCATCGCCTGCGCGATCGGGGTCGGGATCCGGGCCATCAGGGCGCCGAGCGCGGGCACCAGCCCCGTCAGCACGATCAGCACCCCGACCAGCACGAACGCACCGACTGCGGCGGGCCAGCCGCCGTCCACCGCGCCCGTCGCCGCGAGCAGCGCCGCGCCCGGGGTGGACCAGGCCACCGTGATCGGCAGACGGGTGCGCAGGGAGAACAGCATCGAGCACAGCCCCATCAGCACGCTCACCGCGAGCAGCCCGCTCGCCGCCTGCGCGGGCGAGGCGCCGACCCTCGAGGCCCGCGAGGACGACGACGAAGGAGCTCGTGAACGCGACGAGACCGGAGATGATCCCGGCCGAGACGGGGCGCAGCATGAGCGCAGACCAGGCGGCGGGCGGGGTTGCCCGCGCCGCGGTTCGCGGGGAGGATCCCAGGGTGGCTCCCACCGACGTCGTCTCCTGGCTCCTCGACACCGACCGCTCCCTGCGCTGGCAGGTCGAGCGCGATCTGCTGGACCAGCCGCCCGAGGTGTGGGAGGCGACCCGCGCGCGCATCCCCCACGAGGGCTTCGGGGCGAGGCTGCTGGACCACCAGGACCCGGAGACCGGGCTGTGGGCCGGGGGCGCGTTCTTCCCCGCCGGGTTCTTCGACGATCCCGAGAACCTCGAGCTGCCCGGCCAGCCCTGGACCGCGACCACCTGGTCCCTCACCACTCTGCGTGAATGGGGCATGGACCCCGCCCCGCTCATCGAGCGCGACACCGCCGCGAAGCTCGCCGAGCACGCGCACTGGGAGTACGACCCCTCCCTGCCCTACTGGGGCGGCGAGGTGGACTGCTGCATCAACGCGATGACGCTGGCCAACGGCCTCTGGCTCGGAGCCGACGTCTCCTCCCTGCCCCGCTGGTTCCTCGCCCACCGCATGGACGAGGGAGGCTGGAACTGCGAGTGGGAGGACGGCTCGACGCGCGCGAGCTTCCACTCGACCCTGAACGTGCTGCGGGCCCTGCACGTGCACGAGCAGGCCACGGGCGGCTCGCCCGTGCTGCGCGCCGCGAGGGGCGAGGCGGAGGAGTACCTCCTGCAGCGGCGCCTGATGCGCCGGGAGAGCACCGGGGAGATCGTCGGCCCCTGGGTGGAGCACTTCCTGTACCCGCCGCGGCACATCTACTCCGCGCTGCGGGCGCTCGACCACTTCCGCGAGCGGGATCTGCGCGATCCGCGGATGGCCGACGCCACCCAGTCCGTCCTCGACGCGCAGCAGGAGGACGGCACCTGGCTCCAGCAGCACCGCCTGCCCGGTGCGGTCTGGTTCGAGGTCGACGTCCCGGTGGGGGAGCCCTCGCCGTGGCTGACCCTGCAGGCACTGCGGGTGCTGCGCTGGTGGGGCGAGGGCTGAGGGCCGGGTCACAGTTCGATCACCGTGACGGCCGGCGTGCGCGAACCCGCCCCGGCCGCGCCGACGGGCCGATACAGTGCGGGCCACCCCTGTGCGGGTGCGCTGGATCACATCCCCGCCCGTCCCCTGCACGGCATCACCACCCCTGATGCCGACCGGCCTCCTGGAGGACCCCGATGTTCGACGCCGCCATGACCCCCACGCGACGCACCATGCTGCTGACGATGGCCGGGGTCCCCGTGCTGGTGACCGCCTGCGCCCAGACCACCGAGGACGGAGGGTCCGACGGCGGATCCGACGGCGGGGGCGGCGGCGCCCTCACCATCGGCACCACCGACAAGGTCACCGCGCTCGACCCCGCCGCCGCCTACGACAACGGCTCCTCGACGGTGTGGACCCAGTGCTACGCCTACCTGATGAACACCTCCGTCGGCTCCGAGGACGGCGTCCCCGAGCCGGACCTCGCCGAGACCGCGGAGTTCACCAGCGACAACGTGTACACCGTCACCCTCAAGGAGGGGCTGACCTTCGCGAACGGCAACGAGCTCACCAGCGAGGACGTCAAGCACACCTTCGACCGGCAGCTCGCGATCGCCGACCCCAACGGCCCCTCGAGCCTGCTGGGCAACCTCGAGAAGGTCGAGGCGGTCGACGAGCTCACCGTCGAGTTCCACCTCAAGGAGCCCGGCGACCAGACCTTCCCCTACGTGCTGTGCTCCCCGGCCGGCCCGATCGTCGACGCCGAGGTGTTCCCGGCCGATGCCGTGCTCTCCGACGCCGAGATCGTGGACGGGAACGCCTTCTGCGGCCCCTACGCGATCACCAGCTGGAAGATCAACGAGCTGGTCACCTTCGAGGCCTTCGACGGCTACAAGGGGCTGTTCGGCGCGCCGGCGACCGCGAGCGTGTCGATGTCGTACTACGCCGACCAGAACAACATGAAGCTGGACATCCAGCAGGGCAACATCGACTGCGTGTGGCGCTCCCTCTCCGCGACAGACATCGCCGACCTGCAGGGCGACGACGCGGTGACGGTCCACGAGGGCCCCGGCGGCGAGATCCGCTACATCGTCTTCAACTTCCACACCAACCCCTACGGCGAGAAGACCGAGGACCCGGATCCCGACAAGGCCCGCGCCGTCCGCCAGGCGGTCGCCGACCTCATCGACCGCCAGGCCATCGCCAGCTCCGTGTACAACGACACCTACACCCCGCTGTTCTCCTACATCCCCGAGGGCCTGCCCGGCGCCGGCACCCAGTTCAAGGACATGTACGGCGACGGCTCCGGCGGCCCCGACGCCGAACGGGCCCGCGGCCGGCTCGAGGACGCGGGCGTGGAGATCCCGGTGCAGCTGAGCCTGCAGTACAACCCCGACCACTACGGCAACTCCTCCGGCGACGAGTACGCGGCGGTCAAGGGCCAGCTCGAGGCCGACGGGCTGTTCGCGGTGGACCTGAAGTCCACCGAATGGGTGCAGTACAGCGACGACCGCGTCGCCGACGTCTATCCCGCCTACCAGCTGGGCTGGTTCCCCGACTACTCCGACGCCGACAACTACCTCTCGCCCTTCTTCGTCACCGAGAACTTCCTGGCCAACCACTACTCGAACCCCGAGGTCGACGAGCTGATCCAGAAGCAGCGCGGCACCGCGGACTCCGCCGAGCGCGAGGCGCTGTTCGTGCAGATCCAGGACGTCGTCGCCGAGGACATCTCGACCCTGCCGCTGCTGCAGGGCGCGCAGATCGCGGTATCCACGGCGGAGGTCCAGGGCGTCACGCTCGACTCCTCCTTCAAGTTCCGCATCTCGCCGCTGTCCAAGTGACCGCCGCCGCCGAGACCGAGGTCGAGCACGCCCCCCGACGCCCGCGCCGCCGGGTCTCGGGGGGCGGCCTCGGCCGCTACATCCTCCTGCGCTTCCTGCTGATCATCCCGACCGTCTTCATCCTGATGACGGTGGTGTTCTTCCTGATGCGGATCACGGGCGACCCGATCACCGCCGCGCTCGGCGGCCGGCTCACCCCGAGCGAGCTCGCCGCCCGCCGCGCCGAGGCCGGCTACGACCGGCCGCTGATCATCCAGTACTTCGACTACCTCGGCGGGGTGCTGCGCGGCGACTTCGGCACCACCTACACCGACCGCACCCCCGTCACCGAGATCCTCACCACCTACGGGGCGGCGACCTTCGAGCTGGTCGTCTACTCGGTCGTCGTCGCGCTCGTGATCGGGGTGCCGCTGGGGATGATCGCGGCCCGCACCCGCGACCGCTGGCCCGATGCGGTGCTGCGGATCGTGGCGATCCTCGGCTACGCCACCCCGGTGTTCTTCGTCGGCCTGCTGCTGAAGCTGGTGTTCTCCGTCGGGCTCGGCTGGCTGCCGGTCGCCGGGCGGATCTCCACCCGCGGCGAGATCACGATGAGCACCATCCTGAACCCCAGCCCGTTCTTCCTGCTGGACGCGCTGCGGCTGGGGGACCTGGAGCTGCTGCGCGACGTGGTCTCCCACGCGATCCTCCCCGCGATCGCGCTGGGGATCCTCACCGGCGGGATCTTCCTGCGCCTGGTGCGCACCAACATGATCGGCACGCTCGAGATGCAGTACATCGAGTCCGCCCGCTCCCGGGGCGTCGCCGAGTCGCGCCTGACCACCCGCCACGCCCTGCGCCCGGCGCTGATCCCGATCATCACTGTGATGGGCATGCAGATCGCGATGATGCTCGGCGGGGCCGTGCTCACCGAGACCACCTTCGAATGGAACGGCCTGGGATACATGCTCGCCGAGTACATGAAGGCCCGCGACTACGTCGCCGTGCAGGGCATCGTCATGATGCTCGCCGTGATCGTCGCGATCTCGAACTTCGTCGTCGACGTGATCGCCGCGCTCATCGACCCGAGGGTGAGGTACTGAGATGACGCTGTCGAACCCCGAGCCCGTCGGCGAGGGCGACGCCGCCGGCACCGACCTCGCCGCCGAGTCCGCGGTCGTCACCGCGACCGCCCGCGCGCCCTGGTACCTGCGCCTGCCGGTGGTCAGCCACCTGCGCCGCAGCGTCGGCCTCCAGCGCGGGATGCTGGTGGCCGGCGTGGTGCTGGTGGGCCTGCTGCTGCTGACCGCGCTGCTCGCCCCGCTGCTGGCCCCCTACGGCTTCGCCGACACCGCCGCCGACGGCGAGGCCTTCGGCACCCAGCGGCCCCCGTCGGCCGCCCACCCGCTGGGCACCACCGTCACCGGCTTCGACGTGCTCTCCCGCGTGATCTGGGGGACCCGCACCGCGGTCGCCGTGATGGTCTGCGCGGTCGCGGCCTCGCTGTTCCTCGGGGTCGCGCTCGGACTGCTCTCCGGCTACATGGGCGGCTGGCTGGACCGGGTGCTGGTGATGCTGGCCGATGCGATCTACGCCTTCCCCTCCCTGCTGCTCGCGATCGTGATGTCGATCGTGATCTCCGGCGGGCAGTCCGACGCCTGGGGCGGCATCCTCGCCGCCGCGCTGTCGATCACGGTGGTGTTCGTTCCGCAGTACTTCCGCGTGATCCGCGCCGAGGTGGTGCGGCTGAAGGCCGAGCCCTTCGTCGAGGCCGCGAAGGTGGTGGGCACCGGGCACCGCCGCATCATGGGCACCCACCTGCTGCGCAACGCCACCCGCACCCTCCCGCTGATCTTCACACTCAACGCCTCCGAGTCGATCCTGACCCTCGCGGCGCTGGGCTTCCTCGGCTTCGGCATCGAGCCGACCAGCGCCTCCGAATGGGGCTACGACCTCAACCGCGCCATGTCCGACGCGACCAGCGGCATCTGGTGGACGGGGCTGTTCCCGGGCCTCGCGATCGTGCTGGCCGTGCTCGGGGTGACGCTCGTGGGCGAATCCGTGAACGACCTCAACGACCCGCGGCTGCGCACCCGGCGCCGACGCAGCGAGAGGACGGTGGCCGCATGAACCAGGCCCCAGCACGTCTCGAGATCCGGGACCTCGACATCCGCTTCGCGACCGACGGCGGCGAGGTCCACGCCGTGGACGGCGTCAGCCTCGAGGTCGCCCCCGGGGAGATCCTCGCCGTCGTCGGCGAGTCCGGCTCCGGCAAGTCCGTCACCGCCCGGTCGGTGCTGGGGCTGCTGCCGGAGACGGCGGAGGCCCGCGGCACCGTCCTGGTCTCCGGCACCGACGTCGTGCGCCAGACCGCCGCGCAGATGCGCCGCCTGCGCGGCGAGGACGTCTCGATGATCTTCCAGGAGCCCTCCAGCGCCCTGAACCCTGTCTTCCCGATCTGGTGGCAGATCGGGGAGGGGCTGCGCGCCCATCGCGGGCGGATCTCCCGCAAGGAGATCCGGGCCGAGGCCGTCCGGGCGCTCGAGTCGGTGGGGATCCCCGACGCGGCCGAGCGCATCGACCGCTACCCGCACGAGTTCTCCGGCGGGCAGAAGCAGCGCATCATGATCGCGATGGCGCTCGCGCTCGGCGCCGAACTGATCGTCGCCGACGAGCCCACCACCGCACTCGACGTCACCGTCCAGGCCGAGATCCTCGACCTGCTGCGCGACGTGCGCGACCGCTTCGGCACCTCGATCATCCTGATCACCCACAACATGGGCGTGGTCGCGGATCTCGCCGACTCCGTCGCCGTGATGCACCACGGGCGCGTCGTCGAGCGGGCCACGGCGACGGAGCTCTTCGCGGACCCCCGCGAGGAGTACACGCAGAAGCTGCTCGCGGCCGTGCCGCACCTGGGCCGGGACTCCGCCTGGAGCGCGCTCGAGCCCGCCGCGCAGCAGGCGCTCGAGGAGGCGGAGCCGCTCGTCGTCGCCCGCGACCTCGTCGTCGAGTACCCGGGCCGGCTGGGCCGCGCCCCCTTCCGCGCCGTCAAGGGCGTGGACCTCACCATCCGCCGCGGCGAGGTGTACGGCCTGGTGGGGGAGTCCGGCTCCGGCAAGACCACCATCGGCCGCGCCATCGCGGGGCTCGAGCGCACCACCGGCGGGAGCCTCGCCGTGCTCGGGCACGAGATGCGCGGGATGCGGGAGCGGAGCTTCACCCCGCTGCGGCGGCGGATCGGCTTCGTCTTCCAGGACCCCGCCACCTCCTTCAACCCGCACCTGACGATCGAGCAGTGCATCGCCGAGCCGCTCGTCGTCCACGAGCAGCAGCTCGACGCCGCCGAGCGCGGCCGCCGCGTGCGCGAGCTGCTCGAGGCGGTGGAGCTGCCGGGCGACTACGCACGGCGCTACCCCCACGAGCTCTCCGGTGGGCAGCGCCAGCGGGTCTCCCTCGCCCGCGCGCTCGTCCTCGGCCCCGAGCTGCTCGTCGCCGACGAGCCGACCAGCGCCCTGGACGTCTCCGTGCAGGCGACCGTGCTGGCCCTGTTCCGTGAGCTGCAGCAGCGGCTCGGCTTCGCGGCGCTGTTCATCAGCCACGACCTCGCCGTCGTCGACTCCCTCGCCCACCGCATCGGGGTGCTCTACCGCGGCGAGCTCGTCGAGGAGGGTCACGGACCGGACGTGCTGCAGCGGCCCCAGCACCCGTACACACGCCGCCTCATCGCCTCCCTGCCCGTCCCGGACCCGGCCGAGCAGGCGCGGCGGCGCGAGGCGTACGCGCAGGAATGGGGGAGCGGGCGCGCGGAGAGCTGAGGAGGAGGGCCGGGCGAGTTCACCCGACGTTCAGACCCGCGTCCCGGAGCCGGGGGAAGGACGTCATGCCGGAGGGGTTCGGTAGAAGAGCCCTCATCCCTCCCCGAGACAAGGCACCCCATGACCCCCTCCTCCCTGTCCCCGTCCCGGCGCGGCCTGCTGCGCACCTCCACCGCCGCGGCGATGGCCGGACTCGCCACCGCCGGCGCGGCCGGCGCCGCGACCGCCGCGCCCTCGGCCCCCGCGGGGAAGGACGGCATCGTGCGCAACCGGCTCCGCTTCCGCGAGGACGGCACCTTCACCGTCGTCCAGTTCAACGACACCCAGGACGGCCCCCGCACCGACCGCCGCACGATCCAGCTGCAGGAGGCGGTGCTCGACGACGTGCAGCCGGACTTCGCCCTCATCAACGGCGACGTCATCAACGGCTCGCCCACCAGCGCCCTCGAGGCGAAGCAGGCGATCAACAACGTGGTGCGGCCGATGGAGGACCGCGGCATCCCATGGGCGCTGACCTTCGGCAACCACGACGAGGACTCCACCCCCGTCACGGGGCTCGACGAGAGCGCGTACATCGACTTCGTGCGCCAGTACCCCCACAACCTCAACACCCCCGGCGCCGCCGTCACCGGCACCGGCAACCAGGTCCTCACGATCCGGCCCCGCCGCGACAAGGGCGAGGCCTTCGCACTGTGGCTGCTGGACTCCGGCCGCTACGCCCCCGAGCAGATCGCCGGGCAGGACTTCGAGGGCTACCCCGACTGGGACTGGCTGCGCCCCGACCAGGTGCAGTGGTATCTCTCCACCTCCGCCGCGCTCGAGCGGCGCAATCGCGGCCTCGTCCCGGGGCTGGTCTTCCAGCACATCGCCCTGTGGGAGCACCGCTTCGCGTGGTTCGCGAGCGTCGACGCCCGCACCGAGGCCGATCACGCCCGCGCGGTCCAGAAGCACTCGATCGTCGGGGAGCGCAACGAGGACGAGTGCCCCGGCCCGTTCAACTCCGGCATGTTCGCCGCGATGCTGCAGCGCGGAGACGTGAAGGGCCTGTTCGTCGGCCACGACCACATCAACACCTATGTCGCCGACTACTACGGCATCCAGCTCGGCTACGCGCCGGGCACCGGCTTCGGCACCTACGGCCTCGGCGGCGCCGAGGACCACCGCCTGCGCGGCGCCCGCGTGTTCCGCCTCGACGAGAGCGTCGAGGGGCTCTACGCCGGGACCGAGCTGCGCCACGCCTCGGACTACGGCATCGATCTCACCGCCGGAACCCAGCCGGGCGAGCCGGCCGAGTTCCCGGGCGGGGTGAGCTGACCTTCAGCTCCAGGTGACGGGCAGCTCCGGATCGCCCATGTCCACGTTCGGGATGCCCATGCCGCCGCCCAGCCACATCTCGCACCGGCCCTTCTGGTCGTCCTTGGTGCACTCGATGGTGGTCGTGACCGAGCCGACCGAGGTGCCCTCGACGTAGGTCGGCTCGTCGGAGGAGGGAGTCGCCTCCATGGTGTCGATCGTGCGCTGCGTGTCCTCGGAGATGGAGCGCTCCACGGTGTTCTCCACCATGGTCCAGCCGTCATCGCTCGTCGTCGGCACCGGGGTCATCCCGCAGCCGGCCTCGAGGGTGGTCTGCTCCAGGCAGGCCTGCACCGCGTCGTCGACCGCGCCGCGGAAGGCCGTCAGCCCCTCCTCGGTGAGCGTCGCCTCCGGCCACTCGAGGGAACTGGCCAGCTCGCCGACGAGCAGCGGATCGGTCGAGGTCAGCGCGAAGTGCTCGGCCCCGAGGGCGACCTCGTAGCCGCCGGGCATCAGGGCGATGGGCTCGCCCGCGGTCACCTCGGCGCCGTTGACCGTCAGTCCCAGGCCGTCGAGGCCGTCCGGGACCTGGGCCATGGTGTGGCCGCCGGTCAGCTCCATCACGCCGTCGTCGTCGTAGTCGTGCACGCGATACGTGTCGGAGACGGTCTCGTCACCCACCGTGAAGGTCACCGGCACCTCGCCCTCGGCGAGGCCGCCGTCGTCGATGACCGGGGTGCCGAGCTCGACCCCGGTGATCGGCGCGGCCTCGAGGGCGGCTGTGTACGCCTCGACGGGCAGCGGCGCGGCGCCCATGTCCTCGTTCACCGGGTTCAGCTCCAGGGCGGTCGCCGCGTCTCCTGCGGCCAGGGCGTCGAAGTAGTCCGCCACCAGCGCTGTGGCCTGCTCCTCCGGGGGGAGGTCCGCCGCGCCGGTCTCCCCGCCGCCGCCCCCGGAGTCGCCGCCGCGCACTGCGAAGTAGATGATCAGCGCGATCACGACCAGGATCACCAGCAGGCAGCCGCCCCCGGCGAGCACGCCGGCGATGACCAGGTTCTTGCGGGCGGAGGACTGCGAGACCGGCTCCGCCGGCGGCGGGGCGAAGTGCTGAGGGCCCTGCGGCCCTCCCTGGGCAGGGCCCTGGGGCGGCGTCGGTGCGGTCATGGTGGTTCCCCCGGAGTCGTTCGTGGACGTGTGTCCACAGGGTAGTCGGGGCGGTGCTCAGCCGGCGTCGGAGCCCGAGAGCGCCTCGAGGACGTCCTCTCCGTACTCGGCGAGCTTCTTCGCGCCCACCCCGCTGACCGTGCCGAGCTGCTGGACGGATTGCGGCGCCGTCTCCACGATCCCGACCAGGGTCGCGTCGGAGAAGACCATGTAGGGCGGGATCTGCTTCTCCTTCGCGACCGAGGTGCGCCAGGCGCGCAGCGCCTCGAAGCGCTCCCGCTGGGCGGGTTCGAGGGTCTCGGCGGCGCGGGAGGCGCCGCCGGCGCGTCGGCCGCCGCCGCGCGCACCGCGCTGCGGGGCGCGGTCGACGGCGAGCTGCACGGTCTCCTCGGAGCGGAGCACGGGGCCGGCCTGCGGGCCGGGGACGAGCACGCCGTAGTCGCCCTCCGCCTCGAGGACCCCCCGTGCGAGCAGCTGCCGGATCGCGGTGCGCCACTCCTTCTCCGAGAGCTCCTCGCCGATGCCCCACACGCTCAGCTCGTGGTGGCGGGAGGCCAGGGAGCGCTCGGACTCGCGGCCCAGCAGCACGTCCACCACCTGCCCGGAGCCGAAGCGCTGGCCGCGCTCCCGGTCCAGGCGGATCACGGCGGAGAGGAGCTTCTGCGCCGCGACCGTCGCGTCCCAGGTCTGCGGAGGGTGCAGGCAGGTGTCGCAGTTCCCGCACGGGGAGGAGTCCTGGCCGAAGTAGCGCAGCAGCTGCACGCGCCGGCAGTCGACCGTCTCGCACAGGGCGAGCATCGCATCGAGGTGCGAGCGGGCGTTGCGCTTGAACTGCTCGGAGCCCTCGCCGCCCTCGATGAATTTCCGCTGGCTGACCACGTCGCCGAGGCCGTAGGCCATCCACGCGGTCGAGGGCAGGCCGTCGCGGCCCGCGCGGCCCGTCTCCTGGTAGTAGCCCTCGATGGACTTGGGCAGGTCGAGATGGGCGACGAAGCGCACGTCGGGCTTGTCGATCCCCATGCCGAAGGCGATCGTCGCGACCATGATCAGCCCGTCGGCGCGCAGGAACCGCTCCTGGTGGTCCTGGCGCACCTCCGGCGGCAGGCCCGCGTGATAGGGGAGCGCGGGGATGCCGCGGTCGGCGAGCCACTGCGCGGTGGTCTCCACCGACTTGCGGGAGAGGCAGTAGACGATCCCGGAGTCGCCCTCGTGCTCGGCGGTGATCAGGCGCAGCAGCTGCTCGCGCGGGGAGGCCTTCGGCTCGATGCGGTACTGGATGTTGGGTCGGTCGAAGCTCGAGACGAAGTGCCGGGCCTGCTGCATCTGCAGGCGCTCGGTGAGCTCGCGGTGCGTCGCCTCGGTCGCGGTCGCGGTCAGCGCGATGCGGGGCACGCCGGGGAAGGCGTCGGCGAGCATCGACAGGCCCAGGTAGTCGGGGCGGAAGTCGTGGCCCCACTGGGAGACGCAGTGCGCCTCGTCGATCGCGAACAGCGCGAGCTGCGCGCGCTGCAGCAGCTGGACGGTGCGGGGGAGGACCAGGCGCTCCGGCGCCATGTACAGCAGGTCCAACTCTCCGGCGAGCAGCTGCTGCTCGACGGCCTGCGCCTGGTGCATCTCGAGGGTGGAGTTGAGGTACGCGGCGCGGATGCCGACCGCCTCGAGCGCCGCGACCTGGTCCGCCATCAGCGCGATCAGCGGCGAGACGACGATTCCGGTGCCCTCCCGCAGCAGGGCGGGGATCTGGTAGCACAGCGACTTGCCGCCGCCGGTGGGCATCAGCACCACTGCGTCCCCGCCGCTCGCGACCTGGTCGATAATCGCGGCCTGCTCGCCCCGGAAGGAGTCGTAGCCGAAGACCCGCGAGAGTATCGCGAGCGCCTCCTCCGTCCGTCCGGCGTCCCCCTCGCGCAGGGCGGAGACGGGGTCGGCGGAAGGAGGGGTGCTCATGCCCGCCACTCTAGGCCGCGGGGTCGACGGGCCGCGAGCGGGACGGTGCGGCGGTGGACGGACATGGGGACCTCTCCCCATGGTGCCCATCGCACGGTGCTCCCTGTGCTTCCGTCAGCACGCGCAGCGGCTGTCGAGACGACGAAGAGGGGATCATGGCGTTCTACGGGGCAGACACGGAAGCGGTACGGGAGCTCGGAGAACGGTTCCGCGACGCAGGGGACCGGCTCGAGTCGATCCAGCGTCAGCTCGGCGTCGCCGTCATGAACCCGATCATCTGGCAGGGTCCGGATGCGGACCAGCTGCGAGAGACCTGGGCCGGAGACGTCGCACCGCATCTGGGGTCGATCGCTGAGCAGGTCTCCGGCCGTCGCGAGGAGCTCGAGACGCACGCCGAGGAGCAGGACGAAGCCTCCCATGAGAAGGGCGCCCTGGAGATGATCTGGGACGCGATCAAGATCGGTGTGAAGGGCTTCTCCCTGTTCAAGGCCGGAAAGACCATCCTCTCCGGCATCGACGACATGAAGCGGCTGTGGGACGCCCACAAGCTCGGCCCTGACGACTTCTCCAGGGTGTGGAACTCGCTGAAGAATCGGAACTACCTGCAGTGGGCTTCCGAGGGATACAGCAAGCTGTTCAGCTCGATCGCCGGTCACATCCCAGGTGCGAAGCATCTGGGACCCCTGTGGGATTCGATGGGGAAGTGGGTCGATGGCATACCCACCAAGCTCGCAGAGGGTGGGAAGATCGTCTCGGCGATCGGCGAGAAGCTCGGCCCGGACGGCCTGGCGAAGCTGGCCAAGGGCTCGAAGATTCTCGGGAAGATCGTGCCGGGCGTGGACATCCTCGTCGGCGGGGCCCAGATCATGACGGCGGACGACGGATACGGAAAGGTCTCCGGCGGGCTGGCTGTCGCCGGCGGTGCCCTCATGCTCGCCGGTGTCGCCTTTCCTCCGCTCGCCGTCGCGGGGGCTGTGCTCTCCGGCACGAGCCTCGCCATGGACCTCATCGACCTGGGCGGGGAGATGTTCGGCGTCGACCCGTCCAAGGCCGTCTCGGAGGCCGTCGGGAACGCCGCGAGCGCGACCGGGGACGCGATCAGCGGTGCGGCCGAGGCGGCCGGCGACGCGATCTCCGACGCCGCCGGCGGCATCAAGGAGGGACTGGGTAGCATCTTCTGAGTGACTCGCCCGACCCGCACCCCCGCCTCGATGACGGAGCCGCAGCATGACCACGACCACTGACAGCCCCCTGGACGAGCGCGAGCTCGCCTGCGCCGCCGGCCTGATCGAGCTGGGAAGCACACGGGTGGAGGACGTCGCCGTCCTCACCGATGAGGAGCTCATGGCGCTCGAGGGCGTCGCGACCTCGCAGATGACCGCGATGCCCTACGTGGTGGAGCACGCGGACGAGGACGACGCCCGCGTGCCCCTCGCGCGGACGGCGATGCGATCCCTGATGGCGCGACGGCTGGTCGTCAGCGAGATCGAGGCGTCCGAAGGGGAGGACCGACCGCTCTCCGATGAGAAGCTGCAGAGCGTCACGGCCGAGCCTCGCATCACGGGAGCGCTCGTCCTGCGACGCACCATCAGGATCCTGGTGTGGTTCGAGCGGGAGGTCCCCACGCAGATCCACCGCCTCTACTACTACCCCCACGTGGACGGCGTGGTCCTCGAGGAGGAGGTCACCGCCGACGGCGTGCACCTCTTCACGATCATGCCGCGGTCCGAGGTCGCCACGAGGGTCCGGCATCTGATCGACCAGCTCGAGGTCGGTGGCCAGGACGGTCCGGCGACCACCGTCGCGGCGTCAGCGGTGGAGGACGATCCCGAGATGGGGCCGCGACTCGCCGATACCCGCGCACTGACCGTCGGGACGATGATCTCCCGCACCTCCGACATCGCCAAGCGCGTGCTCTTCCATCTGACCTCCAGCGAGGTCATCGGGGGGCAGCCGTCTCCCGAAGGGGACGAGATCACCTACATGAGCATCTCTCCGGAGAAGGTCGAGCAGATCATCGAGGACCTCTTCTCCGAGGCTGATGAGGACGAGGCTCGATGATCCCGCTGCGAGCGCGCTTCATCGCAGGACGCCACAGTGAGCTCGTCGGGAAGCCGCTGCGGTCCTGGCGGGTCGGTGCCGGCCCGCTGCTTCCTCTGTTCCTGTCGGGTGTCGTGGTGCTGATCTGGTTGCTGCTGGTGCTCAGCCCGGGCGAAAGCCCTGCTCTGACCATCGGGTTCACACTCTTCCTCGCGCTGTTCATGCTCGGCATCTATCTGTTCACCATCGACGCGCGACTGGTCGTGTGCGAGCGCGGGATCCTCCTGGGCAGGCTCGTCCCCGGCCTCCCCTTCAGCCCCACCTACGTGATCGCCGGCCGGGAGATCGACCCGCGCACGGTCGCCGTGGTCACCGACGGTGCGAAGACCGCCGCGGAGCTCGGCATGCCGTTCTTCTTCTTCCAGTACAAGACGTTCCCCGGCGCGCTCGGGGTGCACGCCGTCGTGTTCAACGGGCCGTGGGGAGCCGACATCGAGGCGCCCCGACAGCCGCGTCACCGCCGCCCGGTGCGCAAGTCGCTGTTCCTGTTCTCCCACCGGAGCGCGACGAAGATCGCGGAGGAGATCCTCCACGCGATCGGCCGCGACGGGGCGATCCCGCCGGGGTTCGCCCCGCACGAGGGACTGCGGCCCATCCCCGTCACGGGGCGGCGCGAGGACGCGGTCGCCCAGATCCCGGGCGCCTGGCCGCCGGACGGCCACCGCTGAGCTCTCACTCGTCCTTCGCCCACACCCCGGTGTCGATCGGCCGGCCGATGGCGAGCGCGGCGAGCAGGCCGACCGCGGCGAGGCCGACGGGGAGCCACATGGCGTCGGCCATCGCCGCGGCGTACGGGGCGTGCAGGAACGGGGGCAGGGAGCCTGCTCCGGACTCCGCGCCCGCAGGGGCAGCGCCCTGGCCGCCGGTCGCCTCGCCGAGGCGGGCCGCGATCCGGTCGGCCATGAGCGTCGCGATGCCGGCCGAGCCGAGCGCCGAGCCGACCTGCCGCATCTCGTTGTAGACGCCGGAGCCGGCGCCGGCCTGCGAGGGCGGGAGGTTGCGGGTCGCGGTCAGGGACAGCGGCCCCCAGATGCAGGCGTTGCCGATCCCGATCAGCACGAACGGCAGCAGCAGGACCAGCACGGAGGCGTCCGGGGCCATCAGCAGGGCGAGCCACAGCAGTCCGCCAGCCAGCGAGGCGAAGCCGATCAGCGCCAGCGGTCGCGGGTCGTGGCTCGTCATCCAGCGGCCGACGAGCGGTGCGAGGACCAGCGAGAGCACCGCGGAGGGCGCCGTCATCAGCGCCGCCTGCGTCGGCGACATGCCGAGCACCTGCTGGAAGAACAGCGTGGTGGGGATCGCGAAGCTCAGCACCGTCGCGCCCATCATCGCGATCGCCACGTTCGCGACCGAGAAGTTGCGGTCGCGGAACAGCGACAGCGGCACCAGCGGCTCGCGCCGCATCACGGCCTGCCAGAGGACGAACACCGCCAGCAACAGCACCCCGGCGAGGATCATCCCGGGCGCCGACACGGGCACCCCCGTGTCCACGGGTCCGATCACGAGGGAGTCCGTGATCGTGCCCCAGTCGTAGCTGTCGCCCTCCTGGATCCCGAACACCAGCAGGAACAGGCCCGTCGCCGAGAGCGCCACGCCGAGCCAGTCGAAGGAGTGCGATCGGCGCGGGAAGCGCGGCACGTTGCGGAGCACCAGCGCGATCGCGAGCACTCCGACGGGCACGTTGACGAAGAAGATCCACTCCCAGCCCGGCCCGTCCACCAGCAGCCCGCCGAGCACCGGGCCGACGAGGCTCGCGACCCCTGCCGTCGCGCCCCACACGGCCATCGCCTGACCGCGCCGCCGCGGCGAGAACATGCGGGTGATCATCGACATGGTCTGCGGGGTCATCATCCCGGCACCGAGGCCCTGCACCACGCGCGCCACGATCAGCATCTCCACGCTCCCCGCGAGTCCGCACCACAGGCTCGAGGCGGTGAACACGACGAGCCCGACGAGATAGACGGACTTCAGCCCCAGCCGGTCCCCGAGCCGTCCCGTGATCAGCAGCGGCACCGCGTAGGCGAGCAGATAGGCGCTGGTCACCCACAGCAGTCCGGTCAGGTCCGCCCCCAGGTCCTCCTGCATCCGCGGGATCGCGACCGTGACGATCGTGGTGTCGACCAGGATCATGAAGAAGCCCAGCACGATCGACCACAGCGCGGGCCAGGGACGGTCCAGGCGGGGGTCGCGGGCGGGGGCGGAGCGCGCGGACATGCGATCCCTTCGACGGGCGGCATCGCACCGGCGAATGCGACGGACGAAGGCTACGCCCATGCTCGCGCCTCTCTCCGCCGCGTCCGGCCGCGTCGGAGGCGGTCGCGCCCCTACAGTGGACCGCGTCACATCCGCGACGGGGCTCGTGACCAGCACACCGCCGTGCTGCGGGGCCCTGTGTCCCCCGAGGAGATGCCGCAATGCCCAGTGCGCCCGAGTCCGCCACCCCGCACAAGGAGGGCACCCCGCTCTCGCGGGCGATGCGCCCCCTGAACAATCTGGTCGAGAGGTTCATCCCCTCGGCGCTCGTGTTCTCGATCGTGCTGACCTTCATCGTCGCGATCCTGGGCCTGGTCCTCACCCCGACCTCGCCCGCCGACCTCGTCGTCCACTGGGGCGACGGACTGGCCGGGCTCCTCGCCTTCATGACCCAGATGGCGCTGATCCTGCTGCTGGGGCACATCCTCGCCAACACCGGCCCCGTCCGCAGGCTGCTCGCCGCGCTCGCCTCGGTGCCGCGCACGGAGCTCGCGGCCTACGTCTTCGTGTTCGTCGTCGCGGCGGTCGCCTCGCTGATCACCTGGGGCCTGGGGCTCGTGGTCGGCGGGCTGCTCGCCCGCGAGGTCGCCCACCAGGGCCGCGAGCGCGGGCTGACGCTCCACTTCCCGATGCTGGTCGCGGCCGGCTTCGGCGGCTTCGTCGTGTGGCACATGGGCTACTCGGCCTCCGGACCGCTGACCGCCGCGACCGAGGGCTCCTTCCTCATGGACTCCCTCGGCGGGCAGACCGTGCCGATGTCCCAGACCGTCTTCTCGACCTGGAACATGCTCGCCGCCCTCGCCACCATCATCGTCGTGGCGCTCGCGCTGTACCTCGTCGCGCCGCGACGCGGCGACCGCGTGACCGAGCTGACCATTGACGCGCGCGAAGAGCTCGAGGACGGCCAGGAAGAGGTCGTCACCCCCGCGGACCGGCTGGACGCGAGCCGCCTGGTCACCCTGCTGACCGGTCTCGCGCTGGTGGCCTACCTGGTGCTGCACTTCTCCCGCGGCGGCACCCTCACCCTCGACACCGTGAACTGGTCCTTCCTCGCCCTCATCCTGCTGCTGGTGCGGAACCCCTTCGAGCTGATCCACCTCACCAAGAACGCCGCCTCCAACGTCGGCGAGATCCTGCTGCAGTTCCCGCTCTACGCCGGGATCCTCGGGATGATGGTCGGCTCGGGGCTCGTGCAGATCTTCTCCGACGCCTTCGTCTCGATCTCCACCCCCACCACCTTCGGCCTGTTCGCGCTGCTCGCGGCAGGGCTCGTGAACTTCTTCGTCCCCTCCGGCGGCGGCCAGTTCGCCGTGCAGGGGCCGATCATGCTCAGCGCCGGTGCGGAGCTCGGCGTGGACCCCGCGATCACGATCATGGCCGTCTCCTACGGCGACCAGTGGACCAACATGATCCAGCCCTTCTGGGCGATCCCGCTGCTGGCGATCGCCGGGCTGAAGATGCGTGACATCCTCGGATACACCACGATCGTGCTGATCGCCTCGGGGCTCGTCTTCGGGGCCACGCTCGTGATCGTCTCGCTCTGAGTCCGAGGAGGAGCTCCGCATGCAGGTCGTCGACACCGTCGCGGCGCTCGAGGCGCTCGGGGACACCCCCGGGTGCGCGTTCGCCCGAGACCTCCAGGACCCGGTCGTCGAGGCGGCCGTCCGGAGCTGGGACATCCAGGGTCCGCGCACCGACGAGCTCGCCCGTCGACCCTTCGCGCACCTGACGGGCGGGCGACTCGAGCTCGTGCTGCTCCTGCCGGACCACGGCGCGCAGCACCTGACCGTGCGGATCCACGCCGCCGCCGCAGGGGTGCTCGTCATGGGAGCGCCGGAGGCGCTGGAGGCGGTACGCGCGGAGGCGGGGGCCGCCGACGGCGTCCGCGAGGCGGTCGTCGGCATGCTGCTGGCCGTCGCGCGGCGCGGCGAGGAGGTGCTGGACGGGTTCGAGGACGAGAGCGAGCGGTTCGAGGACCGGGCCGACGGCTATGCCGCCTCGGCGCAGCGGCGCCTGCTGGGCAGGAGGCGGGCGGAGCTCTTCCGCATCCAGGAGGCCCAGGCCGCGATGCACCGGCTGTGCCTCCCCGAGGAGCAGCTCTCCCAGGAGCTCCCGGAGGAGCTGCGCCACCGGCTGCGCCGGGCCGCGGTCGAGTTCGAGGCGAACGGCTCCGCCGCCGCACGCCTCCACACGGTGCTCGGCGATCTGCTGGCGGAGCAGGGCGCCGTCGTCAACGAGCGGCTCACCCTGGTCGCGACGATCTTCCTGCCGCTCACGCTCGCGACCGGGTTCTTCGGCATGAACTTCGCCTGGATGCAGGAGCGGACCGGGAGCGCGGGCGCCTTCGTGCTGCTGGGGATCGTGCTGCCGGCGCTCGCGACCGTGATCACGCTCGTGGTGGTGCGCCGGCTCACCGGCTCCCGCTGATCCGCTCCCACACCACGGGCCCACCCGCGTCCCAGATCTCCCCGCCGTCCCCGACCACCACCAGCAGAGAGCGGGCCCGGGACAGGCCCACGTAGAGCAGCTGCCGCGCCCGCTCCGCGGCGCCGAAGCCGTTGACCGCGAGCACCACGACGGGACGCTCGAGCCCCTTGAAGCCCAGCACGTGCCCGTAGAACACGTCGGTCGCGGAGAAGAACCCGTCCCAGTAGCCGTCGTACCCCTCGTGCTCGATCTGCGTCCTCTGCTCCGGGTGGCGGCTGCCGGTGGTCAGCAGGGCGATCTGTCCCGGCTCCCAGCCCTCGTCCATCAGCTTCTCGACCGCGTCGTCGGCGGTCGCGACCGCGTCCTCGGTGGAGGAGGCGAGATAGCGCACGGGCGCGCCGGCCGGCAGGCGCGGGGTCTGCTCCACCGGGGTGAGCGGAGCGAAGGCGTGCGCGATCGTGCGGGTGCTGCGCAGGTTGTCGTCCAGCGGGAAGGGGTTCAGCGTGATCGGGGCGCGGCCCTCGCGGTCGAAGACGCTCTGGTGCTCGTCGGCGAACACGAACAGGACGCCCTCCGCGGGGTCGCGCAGGCAGGGCTGCAGCGCCTCCCACCAGGCGTCGGCGAAGTCCTGCGCCTCGTCGACGACGATCGCGTCGAAGAGCTCGTCCTCGTCGGTCTCGCCCGCGAGCTGCGCGAGACGGGCCGGGAGGTGCTCCTCGTAGTACTCGACCGGGGAGCCGCCGAACTCCTGCTCGGTCTCGGCGCCCCAGCCCACCGGCAGGTCGTGGAAGAGCCCCACATAGGCGGGACGCTCCTGCTCCGGCCAGGTCGCGGCGAGCAGCTGGAAGTGCCGGGCGAGGCCGCGGGAGTAGCACAGCAGCGCGGTGCGGAAGCCGTCCCGGGCGAGCGTGCGGGCCTTGATCATCGCCAGATGCGTCTTGCCGGAGCCGGCCCCGCCGATGATCTGCGCGCGGTGCTGGAAGCGCAGCAGGGCGATCGCGCGCTCCTGCTCGCGGGTGAGCTGGTTGCCCTCGTCGGCGATCTCCTTCGCGATCAGCTGGTGGTTCTCGATCGCGCGGTGGGTGCGGCGCAGCATCTTCACGACGTGCTCGCACTGCGCGGCCTCCAGCGGGGCATAGGCGTCCCGGGTCTGCGAGTTCAGGGCGTGCACGATCCGGTCCGCGAGGTGGGGCAGGTCGGTCGCGTCCAGCGCGAGGGTGCGCGGCGCCTCGGGCGGGTCCCAGTCCGCGGGCAGCTGCGTGTAGGGCAGCACCGCGAGGTGCACGGCGCGGCCGACCGGACGGGAGGAGGCGCCGTTGAGGTACTCCAGCAGGTGGTGCTTCGCGCGCTGGGCCTGATCGATCGGGGAGCGGGCGAGCTCCCGAGAGCCGGAGTGGTCCGCCTGCCGCCAGGCGCCGTCCTCCAGCGAGATCCGTCCGCCCTTCACCTCGATCACTGCGATCCCGATGCCCGGCCAGAGCACCAGCAGATCCGCCTCGACCTCCTCGCCGCGGGCGGTGACGCGCTGCCCGGTGATCAGCACCGCCTCGGCGGGCAGCTGCTCGGTCAGGTGCTCCCACACCTCCTGCTCGGCGGCGCTGGCGAAGTCCGGCTGCTCGGGAAGAGTGCGCGGCATGGTGCTCCTCGGTGCGGCGTGGGCGTCCTCGCTGGTGAGGCCGGGCTATCGGCCGACAGGGGTCGGGGAGACCCCCGACGAGCGGAGGTTATCCCCTAGTCTCGGGGCATGGCAGCTCGCGAGAAGAAGATCCGGCGGACCTCGCGACGTTCCGCGCCCCGCAGCAGGAAGCTCGAGCAGCACATCGCCGTGTTCGGGGAGAGCGGCAGCGGCAAGACGGTGCTGCTGTCCTCGTTCTACGGCGCGGCCCAGGACCAGGCCGGGCGGGAGGACTCGCAGGCCCCGCAACTCTACGACCTCGTCGCCGATGACACCACCCAGGGAGACCGGCTGCTGAAGAACTACTTCCGGATGGAGAACTCCGCCGAGGTGCCCGCCGGGAACCGCTTCCGCGCCGAGCCCTACCGCTTCACCCTCTCGCTGCGCAGCACCCCCAGCGCCGCCGAGCGCAAGGCGATGCCCGTCGACGCCGTGCAGCTGGTGTGGCACGACTACCCCGGGGAGTGGTTCGAGCGCTCCGTCAGCGGACCTGAGGAGGAGCGTCGACGCATCGAGGCCTTCCGCGCCCTGCTCGTCTCCGACGTCGCGCTGCTGATGGTCGACGGGCAGAAGCTGAAGGACGCGGCCGGTGAGGAGGAGCGCTACCTCAAGGCGCTCTTCCACACGCTGCGCACGGGCCTGGTGAGGCTGCGGGACGAGATCCTCGTCGGCGGGAAGGAACTGGTGCGCTTCCCCCGCATCTGGGTGCTCGCCCTGTCCAAGGCGGACCTGTTGCCGGAGATGGACGTGGACCGCTTCAAGGCGCTCGTGCTCGAGAAGGCCGCCGACGAGCTCGGCCAGCTGCGCGAGGCGATCGAGTCGATGGTCGTCGGCGACGAGGCGCTCGCCGTGGGGGAGGACGCGCTGCTGCTGTCCTCGGCACGGTTCACGCCGGGACGCATCGCCGTGCGCGAGCGGATCGGGGTGGACGTGATCCTCCCGCTCGCCGCGATGCTGCCCTTCGAACGGCATGTCACCTGGGCCAGGCGGCAGGAGATCCCCGCGAAGGTCGCCCGGGAGCTCGCCGAGAACGCCGGCACCATCGGCACCGGGGCGATGGCGCTGGCGATGTTCGGAGCCCGCCACCGCCTCCCGGGCCGGCTCGGCCTGATCTCCACGGCGCTCGCGACCGTGGTTCCGCTGCTCAGCAAGGACATGGTCCAGGACGCCGCCTCACTCGCGGGGGAGAAGCTCCGGGGCGTCCACGACCGGGCGCTCGAGAAGAAGCAGAGCCTCGCCGCGATCCTCACGGGCTTCAAGATCGATCTCGAGCGCGCCGAGCGCGAGGGCGTGCTGCGCCGGAGCAGGCGATGATCCTGCTCTGGGCGACCCGCGGCCGGACCTGGGGCTTCCGCTTCCTGCCCGTCGACGGCACCGGCCCCGACGCGGATCCGCTGCCGCTGTACGAACGGGCCTTCTCCGGACATGAGGACGAGGACGAGGGCTGCTGGAGGACGGACGGGCTGCTCGCCGTGCGGCTGCGGGATCCCGAGGGCCGCGCCGACGAGGCCGGACGCGTGATCCCGCACGAGCTCGTGCTCGACGGCGCGGGTGCGGACGGCATCACCTCGACGGCCGACGTCGTCCGGCAGATCTGGCCGCTGCTCGCCGAGCGCTACGCCGCGCTGTGGGACGGCCCGGCCCCGGACTGACCGGGTCGCCGAAGTGACCGAGATGCCATGACCTCTCTGTGACCTGGGGGATCGTGGTTACCCTGTGATCTGCCTTCCATTGCAGGTGTTCAGGACTTCGTCTGTCACACCGCTGGTGCAAGATTCAAATTGCAGGCCCCGCGCGGTCGATCAACGCACTCGGTCACGGAGCATCCGCACACCGCGGCAGGCCTCTCTTCCCAGCAGTACCCCTCGACGCCCCCGCGCCCGGGGGCCTCCGAACCCTGTCCAGAGAGGACACCCGCTGTGAACAGCACCCTCCCCCCGTCCCCGGAGCCCGGCGCTCCCGGTCCCTCCTCCGCGCCCCAGTTCGGCATGCCCGCCGGCGCCCCCGCCCCGGCCCCGCAGAAGAAGCGCGGCAAGTGGTTCATCGCCGGCGGATGCGGCTGCCTCGCGATCATCGCGCTGGTCGTCGCCAGCTGCTCCGCGATCGTCATGAACGGGTCCGACGACGGCGAGGACACCTCGACCACCACCGACTCCGCTCCCGCCGCGGTCGAGGAGGAGGCGCCCGCCGAGGAGGCCGCACCCGAGGAAGCGGCGATCGAGGAGGAGGCTCCTGCGGAGGAGGCCCCCGCCGAGGAGGAGGCACCGGCCGAGGGCGACGTCCCCGCGGAGTACACCTCGGCGCTGAACAGCGCGGAGTCCTACTCCGAGATGCTGCACATGTCCAAGCAGGGCATCTTCGACCAGCTCACCTCCGAGTACGGCGACCAGTTCTCCGAGGAGGCGGCGCAGTACGCGGTCGACAACCTCGAGGCCGACTGGAACGACAACGCGCTGAAGTCGGCGGAGTCCTACTCCGAGACGCTGCACATGTCCAAGCAGGGCATCTACGACCAGCTCACCTCCGAGTACGGCGAGCAGTTCACCGAGGAGCAGGCCCAGTACGCGATCGACACCATCGTCGCGGACTGGAACCAGAACGCCCTGGAGTCCGCGAAGTCCTACCGCGACACGATGGACATGTCGCCCGAGGCGATCCGCGACTAGCTCTCCTCCGAGTACGGGGACCAGTTCACCCAGGAGGAGGCCGACTACGCCGTCGAGAACCTCGACGGCTGAGGCCGCGGGCACCTGCCCGCCTTCCCCACGACGGGGCGTCCGCCGCACGGCGGGCGCCCCGTCGCGCATTCGCCGCACGGCGCCGGTGCCAGGACGACCATGGCCGTCGGGCATCGACTCGGTGAAGCCCTGCCCTGAAGCGGGCGAACCCCCTGGTCACCTCTGAATTCGGCGTTACGGTCGGTCGCGGTCCCGACCCCGAGCCCAGGAGAGCCCCATGGCCGTCGCCCCCGCCCGTCGCACCGTCCTCACCGGCCTCGGCGCCGCCGGAGGCGCCGCTCTCGCCGCGGCCGCCGCCCCGGCGGGCGCCGCACCCGTGCAGAACCCCTCCCGAGCGCTGATCGGCCGCGCGAAGCGCGACGAGCTCCACGTGATGAGCTTCAACATCCGCTACGACCGCTCCTCGGGCGGTGGCACCGTGGAGGGCGACCCCGATCACTGGCCGACCCGTCGGCCGCTGCTGATCGAGCTGCTCGAGCGGGAGAAGCCCACCCTGCTCGGCATCCAGGAGGCCCTGTACGGGCAGCTGACCGCGATCGAGTCCGCCCTGCCGCGCCACCGCAGCATCGGCTACGGCCGTGAGGGCGGCAGTGCCGGCGAGTACTCCGCGATCTTCTACGACAGCACCCGCCTCGAGGTGCTCCAGTGGGACCAGTTCTGGCTCTCCGACACCCCCGACGTGATCGGCTCGGCCACCTGGGGCAACACCGTCACCCGCATCGTGGTCTGGGCGCGGCTGCGCGACCTCGCCTCCGGCGCCGAGTTCGCGATGATCAACACCCACTTCGACCACCAGAGCGAGCCGGCCCGGATCCGCAGCGCCGACGCGATGATCGACCTCTTCCAGGGCGGCGAGCTCGACGAGCTCCCCACCATCGTCACCGGCGACTTCAACTCCCACGCCCACGACTCCGGCGCCTACACGACGCTGGTCACCGACGGTCCCACCGTCGACACCTGGGACTCCGCCGCCGAACGCGTCACCCCGGCGTGGGGGACCTTCCCCGCCTACGACGATCCTGTCGAGGACGGCGACCGCATCGACTGGGTGCTCACCACCGACGACCTGGTCACCCGCAAGGCGGCGATCAACGTGTGGCGCGACGCGAGCGGCGCCTACCCCTCCGACCACGCCCCCGTCCAGGCGCTGATCGAGCTGCCGACGGCATGATCGGCAGCGGGCGGCGCTCCCCGGAAGGGGGCACCGCCCGCCGACGTGGTCACACCACGAGATAGAGCAGCGCGGTGACGGCGAAGGCCGTCAGCGAGATCGCCGAGGTGAAGACGGTCCACAGGCGCAGGTTCGTGGCCGTGTCGACCTGGAGCAGGCCGCCGACGAGCCAGAACCCGGAGTCGTTCACGTGGGAGGCGAAGAACGAGCCCGCTCCCATCGCGACGATCAGCAGCGCGAGCTGCGCCGGGCTCGCCTCGGCCGCCATGACCGCCGGGCCGAGGAGGCCGGCCGTCGTCGTGATGGCGACGGTGGCCGAGCCCTGAGCGACCCGCAGGGCGAGCGAGATCAGGTAGGCGCTGACCAGCAGGGGAAGGTCGACGTCCCATCTCATGACATGGGACGTCGTCGTCGCCGATGGCTTGGTCGTCACCGCGGCCGAGTCAGGGCATCGTGCCGAGGAGCTCCGCGACGGCGTCCGCGACGGCGGCGTCCATCTCGGCGTCGTCGATGGTCGCCGTGCCGTCGCCGCTCTGCGGCCCGTAGTCCCCGAAGCTCGCATGCCTCGCTCCGGCGATCTCGACCATCTCGGCGCTGCCCGGCAGGGCGTCGCGGTGCTCGGCGATCTTCTCCGGCGTGGACAGTCCGTCCTCGCTGCCGGAGAGGCTCAGCACCGACACCTTCGACGTGGAGAGGTCCGTGGCGCAGTACGAGGCGAACAGCACCAGGGCATCCGCCTCCTCGGCGAGCTCGCAGGCCCGCACCCCGCCCATCGAATGCCCTTCGACCAGCCAGGTCTCGAGCTCCGGCGCGATCGTGGTGAACCGATCGGGAGTGCGCCGGTCGAACAGGGAGAGGTTCAGCGGCGGATCGACGACCACGACCGTCACGCCGAGCTCGGTGACCAGCTCGGAGAGCCGCGCCGCATAGGCCTCCGGCTCGACCTTCGCCCCTGGGTAGAAGAGAAGCCCCGTCCCTGCGGGCTCGGGCTCGCTCGGCCGCAGGACGAGTGCGACGTCGGTGCGCTCCTCCGCGATGCGCGGATCCTCCTGCACTCCCTGCCACGGCGCGGTCTCCGCGTCCATCACCCCGATCCGGCTCCACGCCACGAGGCTCGCCGCTGCAAGCAGCACGAGCGTCAGGAGCGCGGCGAGCAGACGGAGCAGTCGACGACGGAGCAGGGCGGGGCCGGGCACGCGCGGACGCTGGCAGACCCGCCCCGGAACCGGCGGTGACCGATCAGCTCCCGGCGAAGGTGACGGTCTCGGCGACGACCTCCTCGCGGGCGCCCTCGTCGACCGACCGCTGCACCCGCCTCGGTCTCCCCGGCGAGTGGGGCCGGTCGCCATCGGACCGATTCGCCCGATGCGGCGCAAGGGCGAGGGGGAGTGGCGCGTCGCTCAGCGCTTGTGGTAGAGCGCCTTGCGCAGGAAGCGCGGCTCGGAGGTCACCGAGATGCCGAGATTGCGGAAGATGTCCTCGTCCACCGTCCCGAGGATCGTGGTGGTGTGCACGTCGCAGCCGGCCAGGCTGCGCAGCTGGTCCACGGCGCGGCGCGCGTTCTCGTCGCTCGAGGCGGAGACCGACAGGGCGATCAGCACCTCATCGGTGTGCAGGCGGGGATTGCGCGAGCCGAGGTGCTCCGTCTTCAGGGTCTGGATCGGCTCGATCGAGGAGGGGGAGAGCAGCTGCACCGCATCGTCCAGCCCTGCCAGATGCTTCAGGGCGTTCAGCAGCATCGCCGCCGAGCAGCCGAGCAGAGCAGAGGTCTTGCCGGTGACGATCGTGCCGTCGGCCAGCTCGATCGCGGCGCCCGGCTCCCCGGTGCGCGCCTCGACCGCGAGTGCCGGCTCGACGACTGAGCGGTCGCTCGGCGAGCAGCCGGCCTTCGACATCACCATCCCGATCCGCTGCGAGACGACGTCGTCCTCGTCCTGGATCCGCTCGTGCATCAGCGCCTTGTAGTAGCGGCGGATGATCTCCTGGCGCGCCGCCTCCCGGCAGACCTCGTCGCCCGTGATGCAGGATCCGGCGAGGTTCACGCCCATGTCGGTGGGGGAGGCGTAGGGGGACGAGCCCGTGAGCTTCTCGAGCAGGGTGCGCAGCAGCGGGAAGACCTCGACGTCCCGGTTGTAGCTCGTGACCTGGGTGCCGTAGGCGGCGAGATGGAAGGGGTCGATGAGGTTCAGGTCGTCGAGATCCGCCGTCGCCGACTCGTAGGCGAGGTTCACCGGGTGCTCGAGCGGCAGGTCCCAGATCGGGAAGGTCTCGAACTTCGCATAGCCCGAGGGGATGCCGCGCTGGTGGTCGTGGTAGATCTGCGAGAGGCAGGTGGCGAGCTTGCCCGAGCCCGGGCCGGGCGCGGTGACCACGATGAGGTCGCGGCTGGTGATCGTGTACTCGTTCGCGCCGAAGCCCTGCTCCGAGACGATCCGGGCGGTGTCCTGCGGATAGCCGGGGATCACCCCGTGGCGCGCGACGGTGAGGCCCAGGCGCTGCAGGCGCTCGATGAAGGCGTGGGCGATGTGGTTCTTCTCCTCGAGCTGGGTGAGGACCACGTTCTCGACCAGGAAGCCGCGCTCGCGGAAGACGTCGATCAGCCGCAGCACGTCGTCCTCGTAGGTGATGCCCAGATCCGCGCGGACCTTCTGGCGCTCGAGGTCCTTCGCGTTCAGGCACACGAGGATCTCGAGCTCGTCCCGCAGCCGCTCGAGCATCGCGATCTTGTTGTCCGGCGTGAAGCCGGGCAGCACCCGGGAGGCGTGGTGGTCGTCGAAGAGCTTGCCGCCCATCTCGAGGTAGAGCTTCCCGCCGATCTCCTCGCGGCGCTGCTGGATGTGGCGGGACTGCAGCTCGATGTACTTCTCGCGATCGAACCCGATCCGTGCGCCGGGGTCCTCCGGGGAGGAGGAGGCGGGCGAGGCAGGGGAGCGGGGGTCCGAAGCGGTCACCCCGGCACGCTAGCACCGCGGGGCCCGACGCGGACTGTCACCGGGGGTCTTCCGGGAGCGGCAGGTGGGCGAGAGCACGAGAGCGTCTCGTCGCAGGTCATGAACGGGATCCGCCGCGCGACGAGCAGCGGGGTGCGCGAGGGCCTGATCCTGATGGAGCCGGACCGCATCGACGAGCGCCTCGCGCCCGTGATCGAGTCCGGGCTCCCCTTCGTCGCGATCGCCAAGCCCGAGGAGTTCCCGCAGGGCTTCGTGGTCGACTTCGAGATGCCCGGCCGGATGGTCGTCGAGCGGGCGCGGCAAGCGAGCTCGCGGTCCGGGTCCTCGTGTGCCTGCTGCGCTCGGAGGGCGCGACGTCGCGGATCGCGCTCGTGGAGCCGCGGTGGCTCGGGGGCTGAGCGGCCCGGCGAGGTGAGCCGATGCACAACCCGACGGCGAGAACTGACCCTTTGGGCACCCTTAAGCTCTCCATATGCCCTCGGAGACCGCGCCCCGCACCGCCCACGACCTCCTCGACGCGATCCTGGCCCCGACGGGCGAGGTGGCGCCGGGCGTGCTCCGGCCCGCGGTGCGCGAGCACACCCGCGATGCCTACAACGCCCTCTACCGCACGCCACAGGTGCTGCCCGCGCCCGTGCTCCATGCCCTCGCCGTCGTCACCGCGGAGTGGCAGGGCAGCGGCGCCCTCGCCGCCTGGCATCGCGCCCAGGGCGCCGATCCCTCGCTCGCCGCCGCCGACGGCAGTCCCGCCGAGGCGCTCCGCGCCCCCGCGCTGCGCAGCGTCTACGAGGTCGACGTCGAGGTCGACGCGCGCGAGGGCGCGGTCGAGGTGCGCCCCCGGGTCGACGCGGCCGGGTTCACCCGCACCGGCGCGCGCCTGGCCGAGCTCGACGAGCACGGCGGGATCCGCGCCGACGCCGTCGCCGCCGTGCCCCGATGAGCCCGGAGCGCTTCGACGCGGTGATCGTCGGGGGCGGACCCCGCGGCGTCGCCACCGTGCTGCGCCTGGTCGCGCGCGTCCGCGCCGAGGGAGCCGCGCCGCTGCGCGTCGCGCTCCTCGACGCCCTCGCGATCGGTCCCGGCGCGACCTGGCGCCTCGACCAGCCGGCGGCGTACCTCAACAACACGCAGGCCGACGCGACGACCGTCCACCCCGACGACTCGACCCGCATGAGCGGCCCGCCCGCCCCGGGGCCCGATCTCGTGGACTGGGCGCGGCGGGTCCGGGCCGAGGGCGCGCACCCGGCGGGGGATTGGGTGGTGGAGGAGGCGTCGGCGCTGACCGGCGCGACCTTCCCCACCCGGCGCCTGCAGGGCGTCTACTACCGCGACCAGCTCGAGGCCGCCGCAGGGACGGGCGCCGTCGAGCTCACCGAGGTCCTCGGCCGCGCCGTCGACCTCGAGGGCACGGGCGCGGAGCGCACCGTCGTGCTCGAGGACGGTCGCCGGCTGAGCGCGCCCGCCGTCGTCCTCGCCCAGGGGATGGTGCAGGGGCGGCGGAGCCGCGAGGTGGAGGAGCTGGCGGGCTTCGCCGCACGTCACGGCCTGCGCTACGTCGAGCCCGGCATGCCGGCGGAGCGCGACTTCACGGGCCTCCCCGCGGGGCAGGACGTGCTGGTGCGCGGGCTCGGCGCGAACCTCTTCGACGTCCTCGGACAGCTGGCCGCGGAGTGGGGCGGCGAGTTCGAGCCCGTTGAGGGGGACCCGCACGGCCGTCTGCGCTATCTGCCCAGCGGCCGAGAGCCGCGCCTGCTGGTCGGCTCGCGGCGCGGTGTCCCCTACCGCTCCAAGCCCGAGGGCGGGCGCTCCGTGCGCCCCTTCGTGCCGCGCTGGGCGAGCCCGGAGTGGTTCACGGCCCTCGCCGCCCGCGGCGGCATCGACTTCGCCGACGAGGTGTGGCCGGTGCTCGGACGCGAGTTCGCCCGCGTCTACCTCGAGGCGCTGGGCGAGCTGCGCCCGCAGGCCGTCGGCGGCGACTGGCTCGCCGGGCTCGAGGCCGCCTCGACCGTCGAGGAGATCGACGCGGTGCTCGAGGCCGCGATCGGTGAGGAGGAGTGGACCTGGGCCCTCGAGGAGCTGCATCGGCCCACCCGCGATGAGGAGGTCGGCCCGGACGGCTGGGCCCGCCTGGTGCGCCGTCTGATCCGCGACGAGCTCGGCTCCATGTCCGATCCCTGGCGCCACCCCCGCGCCGCGGTCAACGGGGCGATGGGGGCGCTGCGGCGTGAGGTCGGTCGCCTCACCGCCCGCGGCGCCTTCACGGGCGTCTCGCTGGCCCGAGACGTGCTGGGATGGTTCGACGGCGACTCGCTCGCCCGCGCCTCGGGCCCGCCGGCGGAGCGGGTGCGCCTGGTGCTGGCGCTGCTGGAGGCAGGGGTGGTCGAGCTGCTCGGACCCGGCACCGCGGTCGAGGCCGACGAGGACGCGGGGCTCTTCCGCGCCTCCTCCGCCGTGACCGGCCGGGAGGTCTCCTCCTCGGTGCTGCTCGAGACGCGGATGTCCAAGGGGAAGGTCCCGGACACGGACGATCCGCTGCTGCGCGCCCTGCTCGACTCCGGCCGCGCTCGGATCCACACCATGGACGGCGTGGAGACCCACTCGATGGAGGCGACCGGCGCGGAGATCGCCGAGGACGCCGAGGGCGGGCACAACCTGGTCTCCGCCGACGGTCAGGTCGATCCCGCCATCGTGGTGCTGGGCATCCCCGCGCAGTCCACCCAGCCGGGCTCCGCGATCGGGGCGACCCCGGGGGTGCCCTCGCCGCTGCTCGCGGGCGCGGACGTCGCGGCGCGACAGGTCATGGCCCGGGCACAGATGTCGGCGCGCCTCTGAGGACCGGTTTCGGGAGAAGGTCGCGCGCGTTCGACCGTACCTAGCAGTGACCGCGGCCACGGCCGTTGTCGGACCGTGACGCCTACCAATGGAGGGTTTCGCGTCCGGCGGGGTTCACTTCCTGCACGGGTGGACGGAGGAGGTCATCTTCGCGCCGCAGGCCGAGTACACCCGGCGTCTGCTCTCCGACGTCCCCGACCTGCGCGGCAGCCTCAGGACGTAGCCGGGGGAGCCAGCAGCACGGAGAAGGTCGCCAGGGTGCGCTCGAGCTCGACCGAGGGCTCGAGCAGCCACTGGATCTGCAGGCCGTCGGAGGCCGCGACGAGGAGGGCCGCCATGTCGGCGGGCTCGACGTCGTCGCGGACCGTTCCGGCGGCCTGCTCTGCGGCCAGGCGCTCGGTCAGCTCCGTGCGGATGCGCTCGAAGCGGTCGGTGAAGAACTCGTTCGAGGGCGTGCCGTCAGCGGCCAGCGCCGAGGCGACCAGCGTCGTGTACAGCTCGACCATGCCGGGCACGCCGATGTTGATCATCGCGGCCTTGACCAGCACGTCCATCGCCGACTCCGCGGCGTCGCCCGAGGTGTCGCGCTTCGCCTCGGCGTGCTCGTAGACCGCCACCAGCAGCTGCTCGCGGGAGTCGAAGTAGTGCAAAAGCGCCGCGTGGGACACCCCGATCGCCGTCGCGATCCGGCGCAGCGAGGTGCCGTCGGCCCCCCGCTCGCGGAACACCTCGGCGGCCCGCTCGAGGATCTCCTGCCGGCGGGCGACGCCCTTCTCGTACGAGCCGGCCCGGCCGATGACGGGCCGGGCGCGCTTCTCCTCGCTGGTCATCCGTCGATCCTATCCAGGCCGGGACCGCTCTCCCGCACGACCCACCGGGCGGTCGGCGGTGCGGGAGCGACCGCTCAGATGTCCCGGAAGGTCTCGATGCGTGCGCCGAGCTTGTTCAGGCGCTCGGCGAGGTCCTCGTAGCCGCGGTTGATGACGTAGACGTTGCGCAGCACGGAGGTGCCCTTCGCGGCGAGCATCGCCAGCAGGATCACGACCGCCGGACGCAGCGCGGGCGGGCACACCAGCTCCGCGCCGGACCAGCGGGTGGGCCCCTCGAGGAGCACGCGGTGCGGGTCCATGAGCTTCACGTTCGCGCCGAGCTTGGTGAGCTCGGTGAGGTAGATCGCGCGGTTCTCGTACACCCAGTCGTGCAGCAGCGTCTGCCCCTGCGCGGTCGCCCCGATCACGGCGAAGAAGGGCAGGTTGTCGATGTTCAGGCCCGGGAAGGGCATGGGGTGGATCTTGTCCGCCGGGGCGCGCAGGTCGCTGGGATGGGTGGTGATGTCCACCAGGCGGGTCTTGCCGTTCTCCGCCAGGTACTCCTCGGAGCGGTCGTAGCGCAGGCCCATCTCCTCCAGCAGGGCGAGCTCGATCTCCATGAACTCGATCGGCACGCGGCGCACGGTGATCGAGGAGCGGGTGACGATCGCGGCGGAGATCAGGCTCATCGCCTCGATCGGGTCCTCGCTCGGGGCGTAGTCGACGTCGGTCGAGATCGAGGAGGTGCCGTGGACGACCAGGGTGGTGGTGCCGACGCCCTGGATCCGCACGCCGAGCTTCTCGAGGAAGAAGCACAGGTCCTGGACCATGTAGTTCGGGCTCGCGTTGCGGATGATCGTCTCGCCCTCGTACAGGGCGGCGGCCAGCAGCGCGTTCTCCGTGACGGTGTCGCCGCGCTCGGTGAGCACGATCGGGCGGGTCGGGCCGGTGCCGACGGCGGTGGTCGCCTGGTAGTTGTGGTCGGTCGCGACGACGTCGAGGCCGAAGTGGCGCAGCGCCGTCATGTGCGGCTCGACGGTGCGGGTGCCCAGGTCGCAGCCCCCGGCATAGGGGAGCTGGAACTTCCCCGCGCGGTGCAGCAGCGGGCCCAGGAACATGATGATCGAGCGGGTGCGGCGCGCGGCGCCCTCGTCGATCGAGCTGAGGTCGAGGGTCGCGGGGACGCGCAGCTCGAGGTCACCCAGCTCGTTCAGCCAGGTGGCCTTCACGCCGATGGAGGTCAGCACCTCGAGCAGTCGGTTGACCTCCTCGATGCGCGCGACCTTGCGCAGCACGGTGGTGCCGGTGTTCAGCAGCGAGGCGCACAGCAGCGCGACGCCGGCGTTCTTGGAGCTCTTGACGTCGATCGCGCCGGAGAGCGTGGTCTCGCCGTGCACGCGCAGGTGGCTCGGGCCCGAGGTGCCCATGCCCACGATCTCCGAGTCCAGGGCCCTGCCGATCCGGGAGATCATCTCCAGGGTGAGGTTCTGCTGGCCCTTCTCGATGCGGTTGATCGCGCTCTGGCTGGTGCCGAGGGTCGTGGCGAGCTCGGCCTGCGTGAGACCGGACTGCTGGCGCGCGTCGCGCACCAGAGCGCCGATCCGGGGGAGGAACTCCGTGGTCTCAGTCATGCGCAGACAGTAACTCATAGATGAGATACGAGCAGGTCGCAGCCGGCGCGTTCCTGATCACGTCGGTGCGCGCCGTGCTCTGATCAGGCGCCGAGCAGCACCGGGAGGTCCTCGACGTGTCCTCCCACCCGGTAGGAGACGGCCGGATCGTAGGGCGCGAAGCGCAGCGGCATCCCGGCCTCCGCGGGGGTGCGGTCCGCCTTGCGGTTGTTGCACCCCTTGCATGCCGAGACGAGGTTCGTCCAGGAGGAGCGGCCGCCGCGGGAGACGGGCAGGATGTGGTCCACGGTGGCCAGCAGCGCCTCGCACGCCGGTGCGCGTGAGACGCTGCGGCCGCAGTACGCGCAGGTCCAGTGGTCCCGCTCGTGGACGGCGCGATAGCTGAAGCCGACGGAGCGGCGCCCCGCCCCCTCGACCCAGGCGCCGCTCAGCTCGCGGGTGAGCTCGAGGGCGAGGGGCACGATCCGCTCGTCGACCATCGTGAGCTCGACGGGCACGGCGACCTCGCGCCGGATCATCCCCATCGCGTGGCGCACGGTGGTGGTGTGCAGCAGCTCGCCGATCCCGGTCTCCGGGTCGTAGCCGAGGTTATAGACCCTGACCTGCGGCATCTCGTCACCTCCTGCCCGTCGTCGTCGAGGTGCGACGGCCCGGGAGCGCTGGAGGGGCTCGTGGACCGAGCACGTGCATCGTCCCCCGCCGGGGCGGGCGTGTCCAACGAATTCTCGCGGGCCCGCACGACGGGAGGGTGACGACCGCCTGCACAGCGCGCGAACACCACGTGCCGCTCTGCGATCGAGGCCCCACCACAGCGAGGAGCGGTCATGCGCGTAGAGCACCTGGAGCTGGTCGCGGTCGCGGCGGCGCGGTGCTGGCCTGGTCCGGGATGCGCGGCGTGGTCACCCTCGCCGCGGCCCAGTCCCTGCCGGTGGACTTCCCCTACCGCTCCCAGCTCGTGCTCATCGCCTTCGTCGTCGCGCTCGTGACCCTGGTGGTCCAGGGCGGGACCCTTCCGCTGCTGATCCGGGTGCTCGGCATCCGGGGGACCGACGAGGAGGCGGCCCGGCGCGAGCTGTCCCTGCTGATCGCGGAGCTGCAGGAGGCCGCGATCGGTCAGGTCCTGGACAACCCCGAACTGCGTCGTCGCGACGGAGGTCGCTTCGACGCCGAGGTGCTCGAGGAGGTGCGGGAGAGGTTCGGGCGGCCCCTGCCGGGCTCGTCCGGGGGCGCAGCCCCGGACCCCCGCACGGCGCAGCGCCCGGAGCTCGTCCAGCTGCTGGCCGAGGCGCAGCAGGACGCGCTCGACGAGGCGCGGTCCCTCGGCGCCTACGACTCCGGGACCATCGCCCGCGCGCAGAAGCTGCTGGACGCGGGGTCGCTCCGGCGCGGCGGCCTCTGAGTGCTGGAATCCCCGGCGGCGGGACGGCATGCTGGGGGAATGGCGCAGCAGGAGCAGGGACGGGAGGAGCGGGGCCGAGTGCTGTCCGAGTACGGGGCCTGGCGCCTGCGGACCGACGAGGACGCCCCCGCGCTGGAGGAGGTGCGCACCCTGGAGACCCTGCTGCGGCTGAAGGCCGAGCGGCTGGGGAGCCCGGAGGTGGGGCTGTGGACCGCCGCACTCACCCGGGAGCTGCTGACCGAGGTGGTGCCCCGCACCGTCGTCCAGCCGCGCGAGCAGCTGATGGACATGGTGCCGGTGCTGCGACGCCTGGTCGACTTCCTCGTCGAGACCGGTCGATGGGCGCCCGGCTCGATGCGAGGGGCCGAGGCGCCGGCGCTGCTGCACGATCTCGAGTTCGCCGCGCTCGAGGCCGCCGACGATCCCACCCGCCGCTCCTTCTCCACCAACGTGCTGGGCCACGGGCTCTCGCTCGGGGTGGACCTCGAGGACGAGGAGGCGCTCGCGGACTACCTGCACTGGTTCCACTCCCTGCCCGACGCGGAGCGCCTGGCCGTCTCCGGCACCGGCCGGCTCGCGCAGCCCTCGACGCCCTTCGACCCGCTGCTCGAGCGCGCGCTCCGCCGCCGCGACGAGGCGGAGGAGCGGGACTGGCCCTGGTTCCTGCCGGCGCTCGAGGACGACGGCGAGCCGCTCGGCGAGCTCGCCGAGCAGGAGGGCGTCGGCCCCTATCTCGGCTGCCCCCTGGTGCGGCGGGCCGTGGGCGTCCTGGAGGTGATCGGCGAGGGGCGGCGCGCGACCGCGACCGGCGCGCCGGGGAGGGAGACCACCGCGGAGCTGCTCGAGCACCTCGGCCTCGGCGGCGGCGCCCGCAGCCTCTGGGACCGGCCGGAGCTGGCCTCGGTATGGACCACGCTGCTGGACGGCGGCTGGCTCGAGCTCGCGGACGGCCGGGTCCGCGCCGCCGTCGGCCCGGTCCCGGCGGCAGCGCCGGAGGACGCCGAGGGCTTCGTCGAGTTCGGGCACGCCCTGATCACCGCCGCGCTGCTGGGCCGTCAGGCCCGGGGCGCCGAGGACGGCGGGTTCCGCGGCATGCCCGACACCATCGCGGCGCTCCTGGTGGCCTGCGGGGACGAGGGGCTGCGCCTCCCGCCCGGGCCGGAGCTGCCGCCCCCGGAGCACGAGCCCCGCGCCCTCGCGCGGCTGCTGCACGTCATGCACGACCTCGGCGACCTCGCCGACTGCGGGGTGCTCACCCACGAGGAGGGCGTGTTCCGCGGCGGCCCGGCGGTGATGCTCGCGCTCGTCGGCCTGCTGCGCCGCGACGGGGAGGCGGACCGGACCGACCGGCCCTGATGCCATACGGCGGCCGGGGATCCAGGACACGCGTCGTCGTCGCCGAGACCCCGCCGCTCTACGGTGACTCCATGGCAACCTCCGATGCGCGCCCCCGCCGGTCCTCGACAGCTGAGGACCGGGCGGACCGTCCCCGACAGCACGGGAGCCGCCCCACCCGGAGGTGGAGCGGCTCCCGGAGCTGCGCACGAGCGGGGTCGGTCAGCGCACCCCGCGCATGGCCCGGCCGACGGGCTTCGCGACCAGCAGCATGAGCACGCCGATCGCGATGGTCACGGCGCCGAGCACGCCGAAGTAGCCCACCTCGTTCTCCGCGGAGTAGAAGCCCGCCAGCGCGCCGGAGAGCGCGGTGCCGAGCGCCACGGAGAGGTTGTACAGCGCCATCATCATCACCGGGTACGACCGCGGCGCGAGCTTCGTGGCCAGCGAGAGGCCGACGGGGGAGAGCCACAGCTCGCCGACGGTCGCCACCAGCATGATCATCGCGATCCATAGCACCGGCACCGAGACGACGGCGGCCATCGGCAGGAACAGCAGGAAGGCCGAGCCCATCAGGATGATGCCCACGCCGAACTTGCGCGGGGTGATCGGCTGACGGGTGCCGAGCTTCGTCCACAGCGCCGCCATCACCGGGGCGAGCACGATGATGAAGAACGGGTTGAAGGACTGCACCCACGAGATCGGCATCTCCCAGCCGAGGATCTCGCGGTCCAGGCGGGTGTCGGAGTACAGGGTGATGACCGTGAACTGCTGCTGGAACAGCGCGAAGAACGCGGCCGTGCCGATGAACAGCGGGATGAAGGAGACCACGCGGGAACGCTCGTCGACATCGAGCTTCTTCGAGGCGAGCAGGATCGCGAAGATGACGACTGCGCCGACGATGGCCAGCGCCGCGACGACGGTCGCGAGGTTCTGGGCGTTCAGCACGCCGGTGGCGGCGAGCACTGCCACGAGGACCACGACGCCGACGGCGATCAGGGCCCACAGGGGTCGCTGCGCGCGGGGCAGCGGATCCGGGACGGTGTGCACGCTCGCAGGAAGCCCCTTCCGGGTCAGCACGTACTGCAGAAGGCCGATCGCCATGCCGACCGCGGCGAGGCCGAAGCCGAGGTGGAAGCCCCACTGCTGCTGGGCGATGCCCGTCACCAGCGGACCGAGCAGGCCGCCGATGTTGATGCCCATGTAGTAGATCGAGAAGCCGGCGTCGCGGCGCGGGTCGTCCCGCGTGTACAGCGCGCCGACGAGGGTCGCGGCCGTGGACTTCAGACCACCCGAGCCCACGCCCACCAGCAGCAGGCCGAGGCCGAGGCCGACCACGCCCGGGACCAGCGCCAGGGCGATGTGGCCGAACATGATCATCACGGCGGAGCCGAAGAGGGTCTTCTCCGGGCCGACCAGGCGGTCGGAGACGAGCGCGCCGAGGATCGAGAAGAGGTAGACGGAGCCGCCGTAGGCGCCGACGATGCCGAGGGCGGTGCCCTCGTCGATGCCGAGACCGCCGTCGGTCGCGGCGAAGTACATGTAGATCGCGAGGATGCCCTGCATGCCGTAGAAGCTGAAGCGCTCCCACAGCTCGACGCTGAACAGGTTCGCGAGCGGGCCGGGCTGGCCCATGAAGGTGCGGCCGCTGGGGTTGTGCGCCTCGGGCGTGTCGGCGGGGTCCACGGCGACCCCGGCGGCGTCGCCGGGCGTCCGCTCAGGGGGATGGACGGAGGGGTCTGGAGGTGTCGGAGAATTCACGGTCATTCATCCTGCGCCTCACCCGTTCACGGTGCAACGCAGGGACCGGGCGATGTGAGCAGTCCATCCCATCCCGCTGAGCAGAATGCGGGATCCGATCCCTCAGACTGATGGATCCTGTGCCCGCCCCGGGGCGGGGGCGAGGCTCGGCAGCTCCCGGATCCCGAACTCCGATCGCAGCACGCGGGAGGCCGCGTGCAGCCCCGCCATCCCGTGCACGCCCGGCCCCGGAGGCGTCGCCGAGGAGCACAGGTACCAACCGGTGCGGCCCAGGCGGTAGGGGTCCGGCAGCGGGGTGGGCCGCGCGACCATCCGCGCCATCGTCACCCTGCCCTGGGAGATGTCGCCGCCGACGAGGGCGGGGTTGTGGTCGATCATCTCCGCCGCGGGCACGGCGCGGGAGGCGACGACGAGGTCGCGGAAGCCGGGGGCGAAGCGCTCGATCTGCGCGGTGACGCGCTCGGTCGGGTCGGTGCGGTCCCCGGCCGGTGCATGCGCATAGGCCCACAGCGGTCGCAGCCCGTCTCGGACCCGGCCCGGGTCGACCACGGCCGGGTCGCTGACCAGGGTGAGAGGACGGTCGGGTAAGCGCCCGGAGGCGACCTCCGCCTCGGTGCGGGCCATCTCGGCGCGGGTGCCGCCCAGATGCTGGGTCCCGGCACGGCCGACGTCGGGATCCCGCCACGGCACCGGCCCGGACAGCACGAAGTCGACCTTCGCGGCGCCGTCCCCGTGGGGGACCCTCCGCAGCATCGCCTCAAGGGGGCGGGGGAGACGGTTGGTGAGGACGTCCGCGGCGGCGGGCGCGGGGATGTCCAGCAGCACGGCGCGGGCCGGGGGCACGTCCCGCCAGGTCCGCACATGGTGCCCGGAGGTCACGGTCCCGCCGTGGGCGCGCAGGTCCGCCACCAGCGCGTCGACGATCGCCTGAGAGCCGCCGACGGGGATCGGCCAGCCCACTCCGTGCGCGATGGTGCCCAGCAACGAGGCGGTGGCGCCGAGCGCGAGGGAGGGCAGCTGCCCGATCGCGTGCGCCGCCACCCCGGTGAGCAGGGCGCGAGCGCGCTCGGTGCGGAAGGGGAGGTCCCAGGCCGGGGTCCCCTGGAGGGCGAGCAGCGCACCGAACAGCGGGGCGGTGCGCAGGGTCCGCGGGGTCAGCAGCGCGGAGGGCACCGAGCGCTTGTCCCCGAGGGCGAGCTCGACGACGAGGTCCTGGTCGCGGGAGAGCGTGCCCAGCAGCGCGCGCCAGGCCGGCCCGTCGGCGCCGAGGCCGTCGGCGGTCCGCTCCACGTCCCGCCAGGCGATCGCGGCGGGGGCGTCGTCGAGCGGCTGCGCGTAGGAGGCCTCGGGAGCGATCGCGCGCACGCCGCGCGCGGCGAGGTCGAACTCCGCGAAGAAGGGGCTGGCGAGCGCGAGGGGGTGCACCGCGGAGCAGAGGTCGTGGACGATGCCGGGCGCGAGGCCCAGGTCGAGGGTGCGCGCCCCGCCGCCGATCGTCTCCTGCGACTCGAGGACACGGACCGTGAGGCCGGCCCGGGCCAGGGTGACCGCGGCCGCGAGTCCGTTCGGGCCGGAGCCCACGACGACGACGTCCGTCTCTGCGGCGGGCGAGGTGTTCATGCGTGCCAGCCTAGTGGGCCGCGCTGCGACAGGGCAGGGCGCACGTCCCGAGGCGCGGACGAGAGCCCGGCACGGATTTACGTAATGTGGAAGTAGCGTAATGTGGAGGGCATGCAGACCACCACTGCCCAGTCCCCGTCCGCCGAGGCGCCCGCCGCGCGCCGTCCCCGGGCGCCGCGCCCCCAGGCCGTGCTCGAGGTGCTGGGCAAGACCCGCATCTCCCCGCGCCTGCTGCGCCTCACCCTCGGCGGCGAGGGCTTCAGCACCCTGCACCGCAACGAGCAGACCGACGCGTACGTGAAGCTCCTCCTTCCCGCACCCGGCTCCGGTCTGCAGCCCCCGTACGACCTCGACGCCCTGCGCGCGGAGAGCCCCGAGCTGCTCCCGACCCGCCGCACCTACACCGTGCGCCGCTGGGACGATGCGGCGCAGACGATCGAGATCGACGTGGTCCTGCACGGCGAGTCCGGCGAGGACGACCACGGCGTCGCCGCCCGCTGGGCCGACGAGGCCCAGCCCGGCGACCTCATCGCCATGAACGGCGCCGGCGGCGGCTGGTCACCCGCGGCCGACGCGACGAGCCACCTGCTCATCGGCGACCACGCCGCGCTGCCCGCGATCGCCTCCGGCCTCGAGGCGATGACCCCGGACGCCCGAGGTCTGGCCCTGATCCACCTGGACCACGAGGAGGACCGCCTCGAGCTCGAGCACCCCGAGGGCGTCGAGCTGCGCTGGGTGCTCGGCGCGCGCGAGCAGCTGCTCGACGAGGTCGCGGCGCTGGACCTCTCGGACCACGAGGGCCTGGACGTCTTCTGCCACGTCGAGCGCGGCATCACGAAGCAGCTGCGTCGTCTGCTGGTCAAGGACGCCGGCATCCCCCGCGAGCAGATCTCGATCTCCGCCTACTGGGCGCTGGGACGCATCGAGGACCAGTTCCAGGCCGAGAAGCGCGAGCCGATCGGCGCTATCGACTGAGCGACGTACTGCGAGGGACGAGCGGTAGGAGCTCAGTCAGGTGAGCGGAGAGTGAGTCGGCGCGGCTGACACCGCGCCACACTTCGTCACGTTTCTCGCCGCGCCCGCCCGCGCCGCCGCACGATGGACCGCACAGGATGGACATCGAGCACGGCAGGGAGGCGCCATGAGCACCGCAGGCATCCACGCGGGCTGGACGCGGGCAGACACGCACCGCGCCCTCACCCCACCGATCTACGCCTCGAGCGCCTATGCGCAGACCAACCACTCGTCCCTGCGCGCCCTGTTCGAGCGACGGGCCGACGGCTTCGCCTACTCCCGCTCCGGGAACCCCACCACCGAGGTCCTCGAGCAGCGGATCACGGCGCTCGAGGGCGGGATCGGGGCGATCGCCGTCGCCTCCGGACAGGCCGCCACGACGATCGCGCTGTGCGCACTCGCGGCCCCCGGCGGGCACGTCGTCGCCTCCTCGCGCCTGTACGGCGGCACCACCGAGCTGCTCGACGACACCCTCGCCGACCTCGGCGTGACCACCACCGTGGCGGACCCCTGGGACCTCGAGGCGTGGGAGGCGGCGTTCACCCCGCGCACCCGCGCCGCGATCGTCGAGTCGATCGCGAACCCGGGAGCGCAGCTGCTGGACCTCGACGCCCTCACCTCCCTCGCGCACGCCCATGACGTCCCGGTGATCGTCGACTCGACCCTCGCCAGCCCCGCCCTCTACCGTCCCGGCGACCACGGCGCCGACGTCGTCGTCCACTCCGCCACGAAGTACCTGTGCGGCCACGGCACCACGATCGCGGGCCTGATCGTGGACACCGGACGCTTCGACCCGCGGCGATGTCCCGAGCGCTGGGAGCGCCTGACCACCCGCAACCGCCGCTTCGGCGTCACCTTCGCCGACGAGTACGCGCGCGGCGGCTCGGGGCTGCTCGCCTACGCCCGCGCCAAGTACGTCACCGATCTCGGGGCGACCCTGCCCGCGACCAGCGCCCAGCAGATCCTCGTCGGCATCGAGACGCTCGACCTGCGTCTGCGCAAGATCAGCATCGATGCGACCGCGCTCGCCGGACGTCTAGCGGCCGCCGACGAGGTGGCCGAGGTGCATCATCCCTCTCTCCCCGGCCGGCCCGACCGGCATCTCGTCGCCCGGGACTTCCCCCGCGGCACCTCGGGCGTGTTCTCGATCGACCTGCACGGCGGCGAGGACGCGGCGGCGGCCTTCTGCGACGCGCTGGAGCTGTGGTCCCTCGCCGTGAATCTGGGCGATGCCCGGTCGCTGGTCTGCCATCCGGCGAGCACCACCCACTCCCATCTCACCCCCGCCCAGCGGGAGGCCTGCGGGGTGAGCGAGGGGACCGTGCGCCTCAGCGTCGGCCTTGAGGACCTCGAGGACCTCTGGGCGGACCTCTCCCGCGGGCTCGACGCCGCCCGCGCCGTGCTGCCGGAGGCGCGCGCCGTCCCGGCGTGAGCCTGCTCGCCTCCGGGAACACCGCAGGCCGCAGCCGGGTTGAGCCGGACATGGAACTCCTCGACGCCGTCGTGATCGGGGCCGGGCAAGCAGGCCTCTCCGCCGCCTACCACCTGCGCCGACGCGGTATGGAGGACGTCGTCGTGCTCGACGCCGAGGACGGGCCCGGCGGGGCCTGGCGCCACCGCTGGGACAGCCTCACCATGGCCACCGTCAACGGGATCCGCGAGCTGCCCGACGCCCCGGCCCTGGGGGTCGGCGGCGACGTCCCCGCGAACATCGCGGTGCCCGACTACTTCGCCGAGTTCGAGGCGCGGACGGGGCTCGCGATCCGTCGGCCCGTGCGCGTCACCCGTGTCGAGGACGATCCGGCGGGTGCGGGGCAGCGGCAGGGGCCCCTCCTGGTCCGCGCGGTCGGGGCCGACGGACGGGCGCTGCCCGTGCTGCGCACCCGTGCGGTGCTGAACGCGACCGGCACCTGGACCCGGCCCTTCGTGCCCGCGGTCCCCGGCGCGGCGGAGTTCCGCGGCCGGCAGCTGCACACCGCCGAGTACGTCGCCGCGGACGAGTTCGCCGGGCAGCGGGTCGCGGTGGTCGGCGGCGGGATCAGCGCGCTCGGCCACCTGCAGGAGATCGCTGAGGTGGGCGAGACGCGCTGGTACACGCGCCGCGAGCCGATCTTCCGCGAGGCCGAGTTCACCGAGGAGGCCGGACGCGAGGCCGTCGCCGGGGTATGGGACGCGGTGCGGGAGGGGCGCCCGGTCGGCAGCGTCGTCTCCCACACGGGGCTGCTGTGGACCCGGGCGCTGCGCCGCGCCGCACGCCGCGGGATCCTGGACCGTCGTCCGATGTTCACCCGGATCGTGCCGGGCGGCGTGATCGAGGCCGATGGGACGCGCACCCCGGTGGACGCGATCCTCTGGGCCACCGGGTTCCGGCACGAGCTGCGCCACCTGCGACCGCTGGGACTGACCGGCCCGCTCGGCGGGATCGCGATGGACGGCACCGCCGCCGCCGTCGATCCACGTATCCATCTCGTCGGCCAAGGCCCGGGCGCCTCCACGATCGGGGCGAACCGTGCCGGGCGCGCGGCCGTGAACCGCCTGGTCAGCGACCTCGAGGCCGGGCTCGGCGCCTCCCTCGACCGGGAGCTCGTCCGCGCCTAGGTGTTGCGGGTCATGACGTTGTGGACGCTGGCCG